>CACBDX010000010.1 GCA_902538155.1 uncultured Alphaproteobacteria bacterium | reverse complement strand
TAAATTCTGCAGCAATTAAAAATCCCAATATAATTAAAGAGGCTTCTGAGTATTTTGGAAACCAATGCATCGTAGTAGCTGTTGATGCAAAAAAACACAATGATGATTGGTTCGTTTATTCTCATGGTGGGACTAAGAAAACTGATTTACTTGCTTTAAGCTGGATAGAAAAAGCTCAAGAGCTAGGAGCTGGGGAAATTCTTTTAACATCAATGGACAAGGATGGCACAAAATCTGGCTTTGATAATGAACTACTGGGTAAAGTATCAGAATTTATAAAGATACCAGTTATAGCTAGTGGGGGAGTTGGAACCCTAGATCATTTCTATGACGGTGTAGTTAAAGGAAAAGCCGATGCATTATTGGCGGCCTCAGTCTTTCATTTTAATGAAATTAGCATTAAAGAAGTAAAGGAATACTTAAAAGATAAAGATATAAGCATTAGAGATTAAATTTTATGAAAATTGAAGATTTAAATGAAATTATAAATAATAGAGTACTAACAAGAAAAAAAAATTCGTATACCAATAAATTATTAAAGTTAGGGCCAAAAAAAATAGCTCAAAAATTTGGAGAGGAATCCTCTGAATTAATTATAGATTTTTTAAAAGGATCAAAAAAAAGAACAATAGAAGAGGCTGTTGATGTAATTTATCATCTTCTTGTTTTGTTAAAATCAAAAAAAATTACCATTAATGAAATTCATAAAGAGCTTGATAAAAGAAAGTAAAACAAAATGTATAATGAAAATAATATTTTTGCAAAAATACTTAGAAAAGAAATACCTTGTGATAAAGTTCATGAAGATGAGTTTAGTTTATTTTTTAATGATATTAATCCCCAAGCAAAAATACATGTTTTAGGTATACCAAAATTCCCTTGCACTACCTTCTCTGATTTTTTAAAGAATGCAGATAATGAAAATATAACATCTTTTTTTAAGAGTGTTCAGCTAGTAATAAATAATTTAAATATTGAAAACAAAGGTTATAGGTTGATAACAAACTCAGGAGAGGACGGTGGACAAGAGGTTCCACATTTTCATATTCATATTTTAGCAGGAGAAAAAATCGGAAGCTTAAGATAAATTATAGTTTTTCTCTAATAATTACATAGTTAACAATTTCATTTACACCCTTTATATTTTTAAGAGCAAGAATCATTTCATCTAACAGGTCTGGGCGCGCTGAAATTCCCGCTATATAAATTTTACCGTTAATAGTTTCAAAATTAAATGTAATTGCTTTAATTCCTACAGTTTTAGCAGCAACAGCTCTTGCTTGTGTGTTAATCCATAAATCATTAGCATAATCCTTTATTGTTGCTCTATTTCCTATTTCTATTTCATTTATAATTTCTTTAACCCCTTCAACTTCCCAAACTAATCGTACTGCATCAATTCTAATTTCTTGATTATCAACAAGACCTGTTAATAAAATTCTACCTTCTAATACACTTGTGTTTATATTTACGAAGAGATTATTTCCTGCATTTAGGAATTTAGCGGCAATATTAACTTTAATGGTTGCATCATCTACTACAGTACCAAGAGATCTTTCTCCCTCAGCAACCACCATTGCACTGCCTCCACCTGTAGCAAGTACACTTGCAGGTGAGCACCCATAATTAACAGATGCAAAAATTAAAAATATTGGAATAAATAAAATTTTAATTATTTTCTTAATTTTAACAACCATTTGTAAATTTTGTTTTTATTAATTTTTGTAAATTTATGTACTATTTCGACGATGTCGGTCAAAGAAAATTTTGTAGTCATCTTTTTTAACTCTTTGCTATACAAATCAATGTTGTCAAAATCTTGGTTTTTTGATGTTTGCCTATCAATAACAGCAACAAACTCTCCTTTAATATTTTCTTTATCTTTTAGTATTTTATTTTTCACATTGCTTGGAGTTCCTCTAAAAACAAATTCATTTACCTTTGTAAGCTCTTTACATATTGATATTCTTCTTTCTGGCATAATATTTTCTAGGCATTCTAGAAAAAGAATCAATTTATGACTTGAAACAAAAAATACTGAAGTCCTCTTTTCTTGAAAAATACTCTTAACAAGATCCTCTATCTTTTTTTTAGATTTTGGAACAAACCCAAAAAAAGCAAATTCAGATATTGGTAATCCAGATAACTGTAAACTTGATAAAATTGAAGAGGGACCAGGTACAGAGGTTATCCTGATATTATTTGAAATACAATATTGTACTAAATTATACCCAGGATCTGAAATAAGCGGAGATCCTGCATCAGAAATGAGGACACAAATTTTATTTTTTAACAAATCCTTAATCTGATCTATAATTTTGTATTCATTATAATCGTGTAAAGCAATTAATTTCTTTTTAATGCCTAATTTATTTAGTAGTTTAAGTGAATGTTTGGGATTTTCACAAATAACAATATCACATTCCCCAAGTATTTTTACAGCTCTATAGGTTATGTCATCTAAATTTCCAATAGGCGTTGCTACAATTGAAAGGCCATTAATAATTTTATCCATTATTTATATATTTATATTTATTATTTCGTGTACTCCAGCAAATCTCTCTAAGCAAGATACAAAAAAAACTCAAGAAACAAACATTTCTGACAAATCAGTTGATAAAATAAATGAAAAAAAAGTTATTGAAAAAAAAGAAAATACACAAACTAAGCAATTTAAGAGTATAGACAATATTGTTCTAGATAAAACAATTATTGCTTTATTCGCAAAAGATGATGATGAAAAAATAACAAAACAATTTTTAAATACTTACGAGTTAGGGATTTATAACTTAGAAATAAAGAATATTAATTTACAAATAGAATTTTTTGAAACTGAAAAAGACTTAAAAAAAATTATAGAAAACAATCTTTCACCCGGTCGATTATTCCTGGGGCCTATTCAAACAAAGCATACAAAAATTCTAAATAATTACTGCAATTATAATGTAATTTTTTTTTCATTTTCCTCTAGATCCTCACTTGCTAATGATTGCATTTATTTATTGAATTTTTTCCCTAAAAATGAACTTTCTCAACTTCTTCTATATCTAAAAGAAGATGCAAAAGTAGCTCTGCTTTATCCTGAAAATGAATACGGATATTTAATAAACAGTTATGTAGATGATGTGATTTTTGAAAGTCCGGCAATCTTAGTAAATAGATCCTCTTACAAAGATGACTTATCTAATGTAAGAGATTCAATAAAAGAATTAGGAAAATATGAGTTGAGAAAATATGAATTAAATAGACAAAAACAGATTTTATCTTCTAAAAAAGATGAAAAATCAAAAAAAAGATTAAAAAAATTAGAAAAATTTAAAACTACTAGCGATTATGATTTTACCCATATCCTGATTGCGGATTACGGTTTAAATCTATTACAGGTTGCTCCTCTTCTCCCATATTACGACATAGATCCTAATATTGTTCAGTTTATGGGTACCGGGGTAATAGATGATAAAACTTTCTTTTATGAACCTTCATTACAGGGAGCAATCTTTCCAGGCATTCCTGAAACAAGGAGAATAAACTTAATTAATAATTATATGGAAATATATGAAGAAGAGTTTTTAAGAATTTCAACATTACCATATGATTTGATGGGTATAATAAACTTCATTTATACCAAAGAATATAAATTTGGAGATGTTATAGAGCTATTAAACAATCCAAATAAAAAATTTGATGGTATTGACGGAAATTTTTATTTTAAAAATAATATGATTGAAAGAAATTTGGACATACTAAAGATAAGTAATGGAAATTCTTTTGTCATTAATTAGATAAAAAGTTTATTAATTTATTTACTGCTATAGATCTGTGACTGATTTCATTTTTATATTTCGTACTTAACTCAGCTAATGTTTTATTATAATTTTTAGGAATGAAAATTGGGTCATAACCAAAACCAAAATCACCCTTAATTTTTTCAGAGATTTTACCATAGATTTTGCCATTAAAGATAATATTTTGATTTTTATTAATTGTTAAGCTTATTGAAGTTTTAAAATAAGCATTTTGTTTGCCACTATTTTTAACACTTTTTAAAATATTTTTAAAACAAAGCTCTTTGTTTTTAAAATTATTTAAAAATCTTTTTGAAAAAACACCTGGTTTCCAATTTAAACTTTCAATACATATGCCTGAGTCATCAGCAAAACAAGGAATACCAGTTTTATTGTATCCATGTTCTGATTTTATTTTTGCATTTTCCTCAAATGTGTGACCACTTTCTTCTGGTTCTTCACTTATGTTTAGATCATTTAAAGAAAGAAGTTCTAGATCAAATTTGTTAAAAATTTTTTTTATTTCAATTATTTTATTTTTATTATTTGAGAAAAATAATAATTGCTTCAATTTATTTCAATGCCTTTTTTTGTTTAGATATTATTTCTTTAACCCCAATTTTTGCCAGTGAAAACATTTCTGTAAACTGAGCATCATTGAAGAAAAATTCTTCTCCAGTAACTTGTATTTCAGATATTTCATCTGAGTCACAAATTACAAAATTTGCATCTACTTGTGCTTCTGAGTCTTCCTTATAATCTAAATCCAATATTGCTTTATTTTCGACTATTCCAGCTGACACCGCTCCTATAAAATTTTTAATGATTGGTTTTTGTAGATTATAATTATTTTTTAATTTTTCTATTGCTAGATACAAGGAAATAAAACCACCACTGATAGATGCGGTTCTTGTTCCACCATCTGCTTGAATTACATCACAGTCTATTTTTATTTGGCGCTCTCCAAGATTTGAAAGGTCAACAATAGATCTTAAGCTACGTCCAATTAACCTTTGTATTTCTTGTGTTCTACCTGACTGCTTTCCTTTTGCTGCCTCTCTATCCATTCTTGTATTTGTAGACCTTGGCAACATACCATATTCTGCTGTAACCCAACCTTTGCCAGTATTCTTTAACCAGTGAGGAACTTTTTCATCAATTGTTGCAAGACAAAGGACATGTGTATTACCAAATTTTACTAAGCATGAACCATCGGCATGAATATTAACGTTTTTCTCAAATGAAATTTCACGCATTTGATTGAAGGATCTATCTTTTCTCATACAAATTTAATAATAGTAGATAAATATTATTTTTAAATAAAATTCTTATGTCTGATAATGTATATGCACAAATTAATGATAGATCGAAATTAATTTTCAAAAAATTAGTTGAGTCATATCTCAAAACTGGGTCTCCAGCTGGATCAGAAACAATTATGAAGATGGGAGGTTTAAATCTTTCCTCAGCATCTATTAGATCCATTTTATCAAATTTACAAAAAGAAGGGCTTCTATATGCACCACATAGGTCAGCTGGAAGAATGCCTACCGAGAAAGGTATGAGGTTTTTTGTCGAAGGACTATTGGAGTTTGGAAGAATTTCAAAAATAGATAAAGAAAATATTAAACAACAGTGTTTAACAAAGGGAAAATCCTATGAAGAGGCACTTGATGTTGCTTCCAAGGCCATTTCAGGATTATCAAGTTATGCAGGAATAGTTATTGCGCCAAAATTTCAAAAAAACTTAAAACACGTGGAATTCATAAGACTTAATAGTGCTCAATTAATGCTTATCCTTGCTTATGAGAATGGAGAAGTAGAAAATCGCATCATTGAAGATAATGGCACATATAATAGTTCATTATTGATACAGGCTTCCAATTATCTTACATCAAAGTTTACAAATAAAAACATTTCACAAATTAAAAGACTAATTCAATCTGAAATAAAAAATTCACAAAATGAGTTAGAGTCAATTTCTTCAAAATTAATTAAACAAGGCATTATTGAAACTCAGCCCAATAGTAAAAATCCCTATATTTTTCTTCATGGTCAATCAAATTTATTAAAAGACGAAATAGTTTCAAAAGATTTAGATCAAATCCGAAATCTTTTTGACGAAATTGAAAAAAAATCTACTTTTGTGGATATATTAGAAACTGCAGGAAAAGCAAAAGGGGTTCAGATTTTTATTGGATCTAAAAATTTTTTGTTTAAACACTCTGGTCTTTCTATGGTAATGGCCCCATATAAAAATAATGATCAAGAAATTATAGGAGCTATAGGTGTAGTTGGGCCAACAAGACTAAACTACTCCAAAATAGTTCCTCTTGTTGATTATACATCAAAAATTATTGGAAAGGTGATTGATTAATGGTTGAAAAAAAAGAAGAAGATAACCAACAAGAAGAAATTAAAGAATCTTACTCTGAGAACATTGAAAACGAAGAAGATAATAATGATAGTCAAGAAAACACAGATACAGAAGAAATAAGCGAGGACGAAAATACAGAAGAAGATAGTTTAGAAAAAGAAATTGAAACACTTAAAGAAGAAAAAATTCGGTTACTTGCTGAAATGGAAAACCTTAGAAAAAGATTTGAACGAGAAAAAGTTGAAACGATAAAATTTGGTAGTATAAATTTGGCAAGAGATATTCTATTGCCAGGAGATAATTTAGAAAGAGCGCTAGATGCTTTACCAGAAGATGAAAATCATCCAGAAAGTATAAAAAATCTTATCGATGGTTTAAAAATGGTTCTTAAAGAATACAAAAGTACTCTTGAAAAACACGGAGTCAAAAAAATTGAAACTTTAAATCAAAAATTTGACCATAACTTTCATCAAGCAATGATGGAAGTTGAAAATAATGAAGTTGAAGAAGGAACAGTAGTACAAGAAGTCCAATCCGGCTATACAATGCATGACCGATTGCTCAGAGCAGCAATGGTCGGGGTTTCCAAAAAACCAGTCGCTAAAACTGAAGAACCTAAAGAAGAAAAAGAAGAGGATAATCCTGAAAATAAGAGTAAAGAATAGTCATAAAAAAACCCTAAATTACTTGATTTTTTTAACATAAATCCCAAACATCCTTGTATTTTAAAACTTTTTTCCCATATCTATTGTAGCCAATGTTGATTGGTAAATAATTAAGTAAAGAGGATAATAAATATGGCAAAAGTAATTGGTATTGATTTAGGTACTACAAACTCCTGCGTTGCAGTAATGGACGGTAAGGAAGCAAAAGTAATTGAAAACTCTGAAGGCGGAAGAACAACTCCATCAATGGTTGCATTCAGCGATACAAAAGAAAAACTTGTTGGACAATCAGCTAAAAGACAAGCAGTAACTAATTCTGAAAATACTTTATTTGCCATAAAAAGATTAATCGGAAGAACATTTGAGGATGAAGCTGTTAAGTCTGATAGCGGATTAGTTCCTTATAAAATTGTAAAAGGTGATAACGGTGATGCTTGGGTAGAAGCACGCGGAGACAAGTATAGTCCAAGTCAAATTAGTGCATTTATTTTACAAAAAATGAAAGAGACCGCAGAGTCTTATTTAGGAGATACTGTTACACAAGCAGTTATAACAGTTCCGGCATATTTTAATGACGCCCAAAGACAAGCAACAAAAGATGCTGGAAAAATAGCTGGACTAGAAGTCTTAAGAATTATTAACGAGCCTACTGCTGCAGCATTAGCATATGGTTTAGATAAAAAGAAAACAGGTACAGTTGCTGTTTACGATCTTGGTGGAGGTACATTTGATATTTCTATCTTAGAAATTGGTGACGGTGTTTTTGAGGTTAAATCAACAAACGGTGATACGCACCTTGGTGGTGAAGATTTTGATCTTAAAATCATTGATTATCTTGCTGACGAATTCAAAAAAGATAATGGTATTGATTTACGTTCAGATAAACTTGCCCTTCAACGTTTGAAAGAGGCTGCTGAGAAAGCAAAAATTGAATTATCAAGTTCAACTGAAACAGAAGTGAACTTACCATTCATAACAGCAGATCAATCTGGTCCTAAACATTTAACAATTAAATTATCAAGAGCAAAACTTGAAGCTATCGTAGGTGAACTTTTAAATCAAAGTTTAAATCCTTGCGAAATGGCACTTAAAGATGCTGGTTTACAAGCTGCTGAAATAGATGATGTTATTTTAGTTGGAGGTATGACAAGAATGCCTAAAGTAACAGAGATAGTAAAAAACTTCTTTGGTAAAGAACCTAACAAAGGTGTTAACCCAGACGAAGTTGTTGCCTCTGGTGCTGCAATTCAAGCAGGAGTATTACAAGGTGATGTCAAAGATGTTTTATTGCTTGATGTTACACCTTTATCACTTGGTATTGAAACACTTGGGGGTGTATTTACAAAACTTATTGATAAAAACACAACTATTCCAACAAAGAAGAGCCAGGTATTTTCTACAGCTGAAGATAATCAGAGTGCAGTAACAATTAGAGTTTTTCAAGGTGAAAGAGAGATGGCTGCTGATAACAAATTACTAGGTCAGTTTGATCTGGTAGGTATTCCACCTGCCGCAAGAGGAATGCCTCAAATCGAAGTAACTTTTGATATCGATGCAAATGGTATTGTAAACGTTTCGGCTAAAGACAAATCAACTGGTAAAGAACAACAAATCAAGATCCAGGCTTCTGGCGGATTATCAGATGAAGAGATTGAAAAAATGGTCAAAGAAGCAGAAGAAAATGCTGAAGCTGACAAAAAGAAAAGAGAAGCTGTTGATACCAGAAACCATGCTGATAGTTTAATTAATGAAACTGAAAAGAATTTAAAAGAGCATGGAGATAAAATTCCTGAAGCTGATAGAAATAAAATCACAGAGGATATTGAAGAGCTTAAGAAAGTAAAAGACGGCGAGGATTTAGAAGCTATAAAATCTAAAACTGAAGCACTTGTTCAGTCATCTCTTAAAATGGGTGAAGCAATTTATAAACAAAACCCTCAAGGTGCTGGGCCTCAACCTGATCCATCTGGTGCTGAACCATCAGCTGATAATACAAAAGATGAAAAGGTTGTAGATGCAGAATTTGAAGAAGTAGACGAAGATAAAAAAGATTAACGCTCCATAATTTTTATAAGGAGGAGATGTGGCTGATAAAGATTTCTATGAGATACTAGGTGTTCAACGAAATGCCAGTGAAGATGAAATAAAAAAAGCTTATAGAAAACAAGCCATGAAATATCATCCTGATCGTAACAAGGATGACAAAACTGCTGAAAGAAAATTTAAAGAAGCAGCTGCTGCTTACGAAGTTCTAAAAGATTCAGAAAAAAGATCAGCTTATGATCAATATGGACATGACGCTTTCAAACAAGGTGGAATGGGTGGAGCCCAAGGCTTTGGAGATTTTTCAGGTGGCTTTTCTGATATCTTTGAAGAGTTCTTTGGCGGGGGTTTTGGAGGACAATCATCAAGAAGACGAGGACCTCAAAGAGGAAGTGATCTTCGTTATAATATGTCCGTTTCACTATTTGAAGCTTTCACTGGAAAGAAACCACAAATAAGAATTCCAACTTATGTTGGTTGTGATGCATGTGCAGCAACTGGAAGTGCAGATAAATCTGGACCAAGCACCTGTTCTACTTGTGGTGGCGCAGGAAAAGTTCGATCACAACAAGGCTTTTTTTCTATTGAAAGACCATGCCCTACATGTGGTGGAGAAGGTTCAAGTATAAAAAATCCATGTCTTAAATGTTCTGGAACTGGAAATATTAAAAAACAGAAAACAATTTCAGTTACTATTCCCGCTGGTGTTGATACAGGTACAAGAATTCGAATTGCTGGCGAAGGAGAGCCAGGTGAAAGAGGTGCGGGTAATGGAGATCTGTATATTTTTGTTGAAGTTCAAAAGGATAAACTTTTTGAAAGAGAAGAAGAAAATCTTTTTTGTGAAATACCAATTTCAATCACTACTGCTATTTTAGGTGGTGAAATAGAAGTGCCAACAATAGAAGGAAAAAAAGCTAGACTTAATATTCCAGCAGGAACTCAATCTGAGACACAATTTAGACTTCGCGGCAAAGGAATGAGCATACTTCGACAAAGTAGACGGGGAGATATGTATGTACAAGCAAACGTTGAAATACCAGTCAATCTAAATAGCAAACAAAAAGATATTTTGCGAGAGTTCGAAAATGAAGGAGGGACCTCGAAAAAACACAGTCCAAAATCACAAGGTTTTTTCTCAAAATTAAAAGAAGTCTGGGAAGATTTAACTTAATTTCTTTTCAACTTACAATCACCAAAGTATAAGAAGTTTTTATGGCAAAAATTAAAATAGCAGTTGCAGGTTGTCTTGGCCGAATGGGTCAGGAAATATCGAAACAAATTTTACAAAATAAAAATTTAGAATTTGTCGGTGGTTTTGAACACAAAAAACATAAAGATATAAACAAACCCTTAAACAAAGTTTCAAGTATAAATTCTTCAAAATTAGTTACAGCTAATGCGGCTCAGTTAATCAAAGAAGCAAATGTAATAATTGATTTTACAACACCTGAGTCCACTTTAGATAATCTTAAAATCGCCTCTGCAAATAAAACAGCAGTTGTTATTGGTACAACTGGAATGACAGACGCACAAAAAAAGAAAGTAAAAAGTTATTCTAAAAAAATATCTATACTCATGTCTTCTAACATGAGCTTGGGTGTTAACTTACTATTTAATTTAGTAAAACAAACGGCATCAGCTTTAAAAGATACTGATTATGATATTGAAATTGCTGAGACTCATCATAAACATAAAAAAGATGCTCCTTCTGGAACCGCATTATCTTTGGGTGAGTATGCTGCAGAAGGAAGAAAAACTAAATTAAATAAATCAAAAGTTTTAGATCGTACAAAAAAACTATCATCTAGAAAAAAAGGTGACATTGGGTTTTCTGTTACAAGAGGCGGTGAAATTGCAGGTGAGCATACAGTAAGTTTTATTGGTACCAACGATAGAGTTGATCTAGTCCATAAAGCTAATAATCGATCAATTTTTGTGGATGGGGCCATCGAAGCAGCTATCTTTATTTCTAAAAAGAAAACTGGTCTTTTCAATATGAATGATTTGTTATTTTAATAATAGCTTAATTGTCTTTTAATTTTTAAATACAAACTTTCTTTTAAATCAGTATGCAAGAATGTTGCAACTTCAGTTTCTTTATCTGATTCTCTAATTGATAACTTGGAAGTATTTTTAAATTTTGTAAAAAAAACTTTAGACCAATAAGTGCTGAATTTAGATGAATGTAAAAGTTTATCACCTTTATATTTCTTTATAGATATCTCTTTTTGATCAATATTTATTTCATCCTTAATATTTTTCTCTTTGAAATATAAACGGATTAAATAAAAAATTATTAAGTATTCAAGTCCAAGAAATATAGATACAGGCCAAGCACCTTGCACAATAAGAAAAATAGAGAATAATGAAATCCAACTCATAAAAATAATTCCTAAAACCAAAAAGACTGATTTGGAGCAACTTTGATATGGTCTTATATTTTCATTCATTGAATTCATTTTTTGACAATAATATAAAAAAACCTTTGTGATAAAGAGACATATGTGCACAGATATTAAATCGATAATTTGTATCATATTATTAATTTATAACTGCTTCCAAATCCTAAAAAATGGCTAAATTCCTGTGATCTCTTGCTAATTTAACTAGGAACATATAGATGCATCCCCGAAAAAATATTAAATAGTAATCCTTATATAATGGTGGCTTGATGAAAAAGATTAGTAAAATTTTAGCAGCAAACAGAAGTGAAATTGCTATTCGTATTTTCAGAGCTGCAGAAGAGTCTGGTATTAAAACAGCTGCTATTTATTCTAAAGAAGATCGTTTTGCTATTCACCGATTTAAAACGGATGAAAGTTATTTGGTAGGTGAAGGTAAAGGTCCAATTCAAGCATATTTGGACATAGATTCGATTATCAAAATTGCTAAAGATGCAAAGGTTGATGCTATCCATCCAGGTTATGGATTTTTATCTGAGAGTCCTGAACTATCTGAGCAATGTGAAAAAAATGACATAACATTCATTGGGCCTAGTAAAGAAATACTAAAAAGATTTGGAAATAAAACTGAAGCTAAAAAAGTTGCAGAAGAAGCAAAAGTAGGCACCGTTCCGTCTGTTCTTGTAACAAAAGAAAATTTAAAAAGTGTTGAAAAAGAAGTTGAGAAAATTGGTTATCCAGTAATTGTTAAAGCTAGTTGGGGCGGTGGTGGTCGAGGAATGCGTGTTGTTAGATCAAGTAACGAATTAATAGATCAAATTACAACTGCTCAAAGTGAATCACTTAAAGCTTTTGGAAAAGATGAAGTATTTATAGAAAAATTTTTAGAAGATGCTGCGCACATTGAAGTTCAAATTTTAGGTGACAGACACGGAAATATTATACATCTTTTTGAAAGAGATTGTTCTCTTCAAAGAAGGCATCAAAAGATTATTGAAAGAGCACCTGCACATTTTCTTGAAAATAAAACTCGAGAAGAAATTTGTAACGCTGCTATTAAAATTGCAAAACAAGTTAAATACTTTGGTGCAGGAACTGTTGAATTTTTGTTTGATAAAAAGACTGGTGAATTTTATTTCATTGAAGTTAACCCGAGAATTCAAGTTGAACACACAGTAACTGAAGAAGTAACTGGTATTGATATTGTAAAAGCCCAAATTAAAATTGCAGAAGGTGAAAAAATTGGTGATCACCCAGCACTTCCTAAACAAGAAGACATTCATCTAAATGGATTTGCTATTCAATGTAGAGTTACTACCGAAGATCCACTTAATAATTTTATGCCCGATTACGGAAAGATAATGACTTACCGCTCGGCAGCTGGTTTTGGAGTGAGACTAGATGCAGCAAATGCTTCTGCTGGTTCTATTATCACACCGTATTATGATTCTTTACTTGTAAAAGTAACAACTTGGGCAAAGCATCAAGAAGACTGCATTAAAAGAATGGATAGGGCTTTGCGAGAATTTAGAATCAGAGGTGTTAAAACAAATTTAGTATTTCTTGAGTCTCTTATTAACAATAAAGACTTCCTTGAAGGAAACTACAATACAAATTTTGTTGATACTAAAAAAGAACTCTATGCTTATAATCCTCAAAAAGATCGAGCATCAAAAATCGTATCTTATCTTGGAAATATAATTGTAAATGGACACAATGATATATCTGGAAGAGTCAGTAATAATTCGACTGTAGAAGTTCAAGTTCCTATTTCAAACATTAAAAGTGAAAAAAATGATTATGTAAAGGATTTACAAACTTTAGGTCCAGAAAAATTTGCAAAAAAAATAAAAGAAACACCCCATACCCTAATTACTGACACAACGATGCGTGACGCACACCAATCGCTTCTTGCTACAAGAATGAGAACAGATGATCTTGTTAACATCGCTGAATATTATAGTGAAAATCTAAGTACCTTATTCTCATTAGAATGTTGGGGAGGCGCAACCTTTGATACATCGATGCGTTTTTTAAAAGAAGATCCTTGGGATAGATTAGCAAGATTAAACAAAAGGGCACCTAACCTACTTAAACAAATGCTCTTTAGAGGATCTAATGCTGTTGGATATAAAAATTATCCAGATAACGTTGTTAAACACTTCATTCAACAGTCAGCCCTAGCTGGAATTGATGTATTCCGAGTTTTTGATTCATTAAATCTAATTGATAATATGCGTGTTGCAATTGATGAAGTCCGCAATCAAAATAAAATTTGTGAAGGAACTATCTGTTATACAAATGATGTAACTGATCCAAATGAGAAAAAATATACATTAAAATATTATATTGATCTTGTTAAAGATTTAGAAAAAGCAGGAGCACATATTATTGCCATTAAAGATATGGCGGGATTAGCAAAACCTAATGCTATAAAAAAATTAGTTAACGAAATTAAACAAACAACTGATCTTCCAATTCATTTCCATACTCACGATACATCTGGCACTTCATCAGCTTCAGTTCTTGCTGCTATTGAGGAAAAGGTCGATATCGTTGATCTTGCAATTGACTCGATGAGTGGATTAACATCACAACCTGCGCTTGGTTCAATCGTATCTATAATGAAACAAAATCATCAAGACCCAAAACTTGATGAAGAATCAATAAGAACACTATCTTTATATTGGGAGCAGGTACGTCAAAATTATCATGCTTTTGAAACTGATTTTAAAGGCGGAAGTTCTGATGTCTATCTTCACCAAATGCCTGGTGGTCAGTTTACGAATTTAAAAGAACAAGCTAGATCATTGGGAATTACAACTGATAAGTGGGGAATGGTTGCTAATAAATATGCAGAGGTAAACCAACTTTTTGGCGATATTGTAAAGGTAACTCCTTCTTCAAAAATTGTAGGCGATATGGCGCTTTATATGATTGCTAATGATTTATCCAAAGAAGATGTACTAGATCCAAAAAAAGAAATTTCCTTTCCTGCTTCAGTCATAGAATTTTTTAAAGGGGATATTGGTATGCCACATGGAGGCTTTCCGAAAGAACTTCAAAAGAAAGTTCTTGGTGACACAAAACCTCTAACAAAAAGACCTGGAGAAGTTTTAGAATCAGTTGATTTAGATAAAGAAGCAAAAAATTTAGAAGATGAAATTGGGATGAAAATTAATCAAACACATCTAGCGTCTTACTTAATGTATCCAAAAGTTTTTAAAGATTATGTTGATCACTTTAAGGAGTTTAGTGATACATCAATTCTATCAACTGAGTTGTTTTTCTATGGTCCTCAACAAGATAAAGAATACACGATAGAAATTGATAAAGGAAAAAACCTTATCTTAAGATACTTAGCGAAAAGTGAAGTTAATAGTAATGGAAAGTGCTCCGTGTTTTTTGAAATTAACGGACAACCAAGAACAATAGATATAGAAAATAAAGAATTTTCAAAAAATATTACGCAAAGAGCAAAAGCGGATGATAATAATGTAGATCATGTCGGATCTCCTTTGCCGGGCCAAGTTGCTAAAATATTTGTTCAATCAGGTAGTAAAGTAATAAAAGGTGATAAGTTACTAGTGATCGAAGCCATGAAGATGGAAACCACTATTAATGCTGATAAAAGTGGAACCATCAAATCAATTAATGTTGCATCTGGTGATAATGTAGAAACAAAAGACTTACTTGCCGAGATCAGCTAGCAAAGTCGTATTCTTTATAACACTCTTCTATCGAGTTCTTTGTATTTATAAGCTCTCCTAAAGAGTCTCGAAATTCAAAATATTCTACTCTTTTAATATTTGAATTTATATTAAAGAAAATAAATAATCTGCATGAACTACTATCATATCGCATCATATGAACTGAGCCATCAGACCGCGCCAAATCAGGCTGTCCAAGTTTTTGTTTTATTTCAGCAAGTTGTTTGCCCATGAAATTTATTTCCGATATTTTTTGCTGCTCCTTAACTATAGTTTTTTCCTCTTCTTTTTCTTCAGTGATAATTTGTTGCTCTTCAACAATAGTTTTATCTTCAATAATTTCTGGTACTTTTTTTGTGATAGTTTCCTCAGCTTTATCTTTTTTTAAAACCGACCCAACTTTAACAACTTCTCTTCCAACTTCGATAGTCGTACAGCTAGATAAAAACACTAATGTTAAAAAATAAATTGATAACCGCATTGCTCTTAGTGTAATTTCTATATATGTAATCGCATATGATTACAGTAATTAAATCACCATTCGTTCAATACAAATTAACAATTTTGCGAAATAAAAAAACATCAAATACTGTCTTTAGACAAACCATGAATGAAATAAGCTACCTCATTGCTTCTGATGTTCTTCAATACGTTCCCTTTAAAAAACAAACAATTGAAACACCTCTAAAAAAAATGAGCGGTACAGCCTTGGGTCAACCTATAATTTTGGTACCAATTCTTCGTGCCGGTTTAGGGTTACTTGAAGGGTTTGCAAAATTTTTACCGGAAGCTGAAAAAGGTCACATAGGTTTATACCGTGACGAACAAACTTATGAACCTGTAGAATATCTTTTTAAACTACCTAGAGTTAAAAATAAAAAAGTGTTGATCTTAGACCCAATGTTGGCCACAGGCAATTCTTCAATTGCTGCAATCAATTTAATAAAAAATAAAGGCGTTAATATTAAGGATATATTTTTGGTTTCTTTACTTGCTGCTCCCGAAGGTATTAAAAATATCCAAAAAAAGCAGAAAGGCATTCATATATTTACATGTAATATTGATGCAAAGTTGAATAAAAATAAGTTCATTGTACCGGGCCTAGGTGACGCAGGCGATAGGTATATGGGTACTTGAAGTTATCCATAAAAAATCCTATTATTTATCCATTATCTCATTTTTTAATGCATTTTTTTATCAAGAAAATGTTATCAGTGGGATATCTATAATTCATATTTAGGGGGATTTTTAGTATGAAGAAAATTTTAAGTATTTTTACAGTTTCTTTCGCTCTTGTCTTCTCTTCAAATGCGTTTGCAAATAAAATTGGAGTTGTGTATGACTCTGGAGGAAAGTTCGATAAATCATTTAACGAACTAGCTTACGAAAGCGCATTAAGAGTTCAAAATGAACTTGGTTGGGACATGGTTGAATTTGAAGCTTCAAATAACACTCAAATTGAACAAGGTATGCGAAAGATCGCAGATAGAGGCGCATCACTAATCGTAGCAATGGGTTTTGCTCAAGCAGATGCAGTTGCAGCAGTTGCTCCAGATTATCCGGATACAAACTTTGTTGCAGTTGATGTTTGTTGGGTAGATGATCCAGCTAGCAACATTTATCAAGCTTGTTACAAGGAACACGAAGGCTCATTCCTAGTTGGTATGATTGCGGCAATGGCATCTGAAAGTGGAACAATTGGATTTGTTGGAGGAATGGATATTCCTTTAATTAGAAAGTTCCAAGGAGGCTATGAGCAAGGTGCTCAATATGTTAATCCTAACATTACAGTTTTAGCTAATATGACTGGAACAACACCAGAAGCATGGAATAATCCAACTAAAGGTGCTGAATTAACAAAAGCACAAATTGATGGTGGTGCAGATGTTGTTTATCAAGCAGCGGGTGGAACAGGTATTGGTGTTCTTCAAGCAGCAGCTGATGCAGGCATTATGGGTATCGGTGTTGACACAAACCAAAACTGGATGCACCCAGGTAACATGCTTACTTCTATGTTAAAGCGTTTGGACTTAACAATTTTTGAACAAGCTCAAAAGACAGAAGCTGGTACTTTTGAGTCAGGAATTCACATTCTTGGTTTAGCAGAAGGTATGGTTGGTTATGCTACTGAAGACGGAATGGTAACTTCTGAAATGGCATCAGCTGTAGAAGCAGCAGCAGCAGAAATTGTGAGCGGCTCTATGGAAGTAGCTGACTGGTCACAAGAGTAATAGAATTATTTTAAATATCAGGTGAGACCTAAGATCTAAACAATTTTATGGTCTCACCTATCCTAGAACTTACAAACATAAATAAATCTTTTGGCCACGTACATGCCAACAAGAATATTAATCTTAAAATAAACAAAGGAACAATTCATGGAATAATTGGAGAAAACGGGGCAGGTAAGTCAACGTTAATGAGCATCGTTTTTGGCCTTTATCAAGCAAACTCAGGAACAATAAAAGTTAATGGGAAGGAAATAAATCTTAGATCACCTAAAGATTCAATTATCAATGGAATTGGTATGGTGCACCAACATTTTATGTTGGTAGAAAATTTCACTGTTCTAGAAAATATCATCCTAGGATTTGAAGGTGAATTCGTATTTGGGAAAAATTTAGAAAAAGCAAAAAAAGATTTAAAAGATTTATGCGACACATATAAATTAAACATTGATCTTAATTCTACCATTTCTGATTTATCAGTTGGGTTCCGTCAAAGAGTTGAAATTTTAAAGTCACTATATAGAGGAGCTGAGATCCTTATACTTGATGAACCAACAGGCGTTTTAACACCTCAAGAAGTTGATGAACTCTTCAAAATTTTGCGGTCATTAAAAGAAGAAGGCAAAACAATAGTTCTAATAACACACAAATTAATTGAAATAATGGATTTAACAAGTGAAGTTTCTGTAATGCGTCAGGGTGAAATGGTCGGTCATACCAAAACTGAAAATACAAGCAAAGAAAAATTGGCCGAGATGATGGTTGGTAGAAGTGTATTACTAAGACTTGATAAATCTGAAGTAAAAGCAGGAGAAGTTTTATTTAAGGTTAAGAATCTTACAGTTAAAGATGATCTTGACGTAACAAGAGTAAAGAATGTTGATTTAGAAATTCGATCAGGAGAAATATTAGGCTTAGCGGGTGTTACTGGCAACGGACAAACAGAATTATTAGAGGCACTCTCTGGCATTAGAAAAGTTGAGTCTGGAGAAATATATTTAGAAGGAAAAAAAGTTTCTGATAGTCAAAATTTCTTGGACCCAAGGGAGTTAAAAGATAAGGGACTAGCTCATGTTCCTGAGGATAGACAGAGAATGGGTCTAGTTACAGATTTTAAAGCTTATGAAAATTTAATTTTTGGTTACCATGATCAGCAACCATTTTCAAAATCATCTGTTTTAAATCACAGAGATATAATTTCTCATTCAAAGAAAATTATGGAAGAGTATGATGTAAGACCTCAATCACCAAACTTAATTACATCCAATTTTTCTGGGGGGAACCAACAAAAAATAATTTTAAGTAGAGAACTAAATGAAAATCCAAAAGTATTATTAGTTGGTCAACCAACAAGAGGTGTAGACATTGGTGCAATTGAATTTATTCATCAAAGATTGATAGACATGAGAGACAGAGGAGCAGCGATACTTTTGGTATCTGTTGAATTAGATGAAGTGCTTTCATTGTCGGATAGAATTGTTGTAATGTTTGATGGAAAGATAGTTGGTGAAAAAGATAATAAAAATGTAACTGACCGTGAATTAGGTTTATTGATGGCAGGAGTTGTATAATGGCACCAGTAGATAAATCCAAAGTACCTTGGTGGGTTTCAAATCTTATTGTTCCACTTGTAAATTTAACTTTAGCATTACTTGTTTCGGGCTTGTTTATATTCATCGCAGGAGAAAATCCCTATGAAGCAGTAAGATTAATCATTTATGGTTCTTTTGGTTATATTGAAGGTTTTGCGTATACACTTTACTACACCACAAATTTTGTATTTACTGGTTTGGCATTTGCTGTCGCATTTCATTGTAGGCTTTTCAATATAGGTGGAGAAGGCCAAGCCTATATTGGTGGACTTGGTGTTTTTTTAGTTGCGATAAATTTTAGTTTTTTACCTGTGCCAATAGTGTGGTTATTATCTATCGCTGGCGCTGTTGTTTTTGGTGCAGCTTGGGCATTTATACCTGCATACCTTCAGGCAACTAGAGGTAGTCACGTAGTAATTACCACCATCATGTTCAATTTTATAGCAGCATCATTAATGGTATTCTTATTAGTCGATGTAATAAGAGACACGTCACAAATGGGACCACATACTGTTGCTTTACCAAAAGAACAATGGTTTCCAAGTTTTAAAGATTTTGCAGGTCTGTTTGGAATTAAAATAAGATATTCTCCATTAAACATATCTTTTTTACTAGCAATTGCAGCTTCAGTTTTTGTATGGTTCTTAGTTTGGAAAACAAGATGGGGTTATGAAATGAGGGCTGTGGGGCACAATACGCAAGCAGCAATTTATGCAGGCATTTCTCCATATAAAAATATAATCATAGCAATGTGTATTTCTGGAGGCTTAGCAGGGTTACTAGGTGTTAATGAAATATTAGGGGTTCACCATAAAATAGTGGCAGGATTTCCTGCTGGTTATGGTTTCACTGGAATTGCAGTTGCATTAATGGGAAGAAATCATCCAATAGGAATTTTCCCAGCTGCATTTTTATTTGGTATTTTATACCAAGGAGGTTCTGAAGTTACTTTTGATATGCCAAACATAACTAGATATATGTTTGTTGCTGTTCAGGGAGTAATTATTTTATTCAGTGGAGCTTTAGAAAATTTATTTAGACCACAAATTGAAAGCTTCTTTGTCAATAGATTAAACATAAAGGCGAGTGCATAATGGAATTTTTATCTGACATTGCATCTTTGATTAATTCTACTTTAAGAATTTCAACACCTTTAGTTTTTGCAGCGATGGCTGGAATATTCGCAGAACGATCAGGTGTTATTGATTTTAGTTTAGAGGGAAAAATGCTTATGGCTGCTTTTGTTGCAGCAGTAGGTTCTTATTTTTTAGGTAACCCTTGGTTAGGTTTATTACTAGCAATTATCGCATGTGTAAGTTTATCTATGTTACATGGTTTTGCATCTGTTACATATAAAGGTGATCAAGTCGTATCCTGCGTTGCAATCAATATTTTAATAATTGGTTTAACTACAGCATTAGCAGCTGCTTGGTTTGGACAAGCAGGTCTAACACCAACGCTTAATGAAGATCAGCGTTTTTTAGAAGTTAACCTTCCTTTTGCCGGGAGTTTAAGAGACGTACCAATAATAGGAATAATTTATAGTGATATATTAAGCGGACATTATATTTTTGTATATCTAGCTTATCTTTCAGTTCCATTAGTGTTTTGGGTTGTTTTTAAAACTAGTTTTGGACTAAGACTAAGAGCAGTAGGAGAAAATCCAAGTGCTGTTGATACAGCTGGCATTAATGTTTTTGCCATGAGATATAAAGCTCTAGCTATCAATGGTGTTTTAATTGCTTTTGCAGGTGCACACCTATCAACAGCAGTTAATGCAAATTTTTTTAGAGAAATGTCAGCGGGAAGAGGATACTTAGCTTTAGCAGCAATGATATTTGGAAAGTGGCATCCTAAAACTGCCCTAGTTGCTTGTTTACTTTTTGGATTTACTGATGCTCTTCAAATTAGATTGCAGGGAGTAGAATTACCTGCAATTGGTGAAATACCAGTACAGTTAATTCAGGCAATACCATATGTATTAACAGTTGTTTTACTTGCGGGTTTTGTTGGTAAAGCGATAGCTCCTAATGCTATTGGACAACCTTACATTAAAGAAAGATAATTAAATACTTATTTAAAAAAATTCCTATATACTTTATTTTTTACTAGGAGAAAATATGTCAATACTAGAAAAATACATGAAGGTTTTTAATGAAAAAGATGAAGCAGGAATGAACGAAATTATCCATGATGATTTTAAATTTACAATGCATTCTAGCGGCAATGTTCTATCAAAGTCCGACGTTATAGGTTGGGCTATGAGTGACGACATTAATGATGATAAGTCTAGAATTGTATACGAAAATGACGAGATTGGGATACATCACTCTTTCGTTACTTTTAAAGATGGCAACACACAAGCTGTGATGGCGGTATACAAATATAAAGATGGCAAAATAATTTCATTAGAAACTGGGGCAACCAATATGCCAAAATAAAAAAAGTGGAACTCTAAGTTCCACTTTTAAATTAATTTAAATTATTTTTATTGTTCTAAATCGAAACGATCAGCATTCATTACTTTGTTCCAAGCTTTAATGAAGTCTCTTTTCATTTTTTCTTCATTATCATCACTTGCATAAAGTTCTGCTATTGCTCGTAATTGAGAATTGGATCCAAAAACAAGATCTACTCTAGATGCAGTTCTTACTTTTTCTCCTGTAATTTTATCTGTAGCTTCATATGAATTGCTACCAGTAGGTTTCCAACTAACACCCATATCTAAAAGTTTATCAAAAAAATCATTTGTTAATTTACCTTTTGTATCAACAAATAATCCTCTTTGATCTGAACTAATACCTAAAGATCTCATACCACCAACAAGTACCGTCATTTCAGGAGCAGTTAGTCCTAAAAGTTGTGCCTTATCCAACATTAATTCTTCAGCAGTGACATCATAATTCATTTTTAAATAATTACGAAAAGCATCTGCTTCTGGCTCTAAAACTGCAAATGAATCAATATCAGTTTTATCTTGAGTGGTATCACCTCTACCTGGAGCAAAAGGCACTTCCATTCCAGTTGCTTGTTCCACACCCACATTACCAGCGAGAACAATTACATCAGCTAGTGAAGCCCCTGTCTCATTTGCAATAGGCTCAAGAATACCAAGAACTTTTTTTAATTGGTCTGGTTTATTAACTTCCCAATCTTTTTGAGGAGAAAGTCTAATTCTTGCTCCATTAGCTCCACCTCTCATATCTGATCCTCTAAATGTAGAGGCACTTGCCCAAGCAGTTTCAACCATTTCTTGAGTTGTTAAACCACTACTTAAAATTTTAGCTTTTACAGTTTCAACATCATAGTTTGAATGACCTTGAGGCACAGGGTCTTGCCAAATCAATTCTTCTTCTGGAACTTCTGGTCCCATATATCTAGTTTTTGGACCCATATCTCTATGTAGAAGTTTAAACCAGGCTCTAGCAAATTGATCAGCAAAATATTCTGGGTCTTTGTGAAATTTTTCTGATACTTTTCTATATTCAGGATCTTCACGCATTGCCATATCTGCTGTTGTCATCATTGTAGGAACTTTTACTGACGGATCATCGACTTGAGGTGCCATGTGCTCCTCTTTTTGATCAATCGCATGCCAAATTTGAGCACCTGCTGGACTTTTTACTAACTTCCATTCGTAACCTAGAAGCATATCAAAGTATCCATTATCCCACTGAGTGGGATTAGGTGTCCACGGACCTTCTATACCACTTGTTGTGGTATCACGACCAACACCTGAACCGTGCAAGTTATTCCACCCTAAACCCATTTGTTCTAAAGGAGCACCTTCTGGTTCTGCTCCAACTAGAGCTGGATCACCAGCACCATGTGCTTTACCAAAAGTATGTCCACCTGCAGTTAATGCTACAGTTTCAGTATCGTTCATTGCCATTCTTGCAAAAGTTTCTCTTATATCTTTTGCACTAGCAAGCGGATCAGCTTTACCATCTGGTCCTTCAGGGTTTACGTAAATTAATCCCATTTGCACCGCTGCAAGTGGATTATCTAAAATTCTATCACCAGTATACCTTTTATTTTGTAGCCATTCTTCTTCTACACCCCAATAAATATCTTCTTCTGGTGCCCAAATGTCAGGACGTCCACCACTAAATCCAAAAGTTTTACCACCCATAGATTCAATTGCTACGTTACCTGTTAAAATAAATAAATCAGCCCAGCTAATTTTATTTCCATATTTTTTCTTTATTGGCCAAAGAAGTCTCCTTGCCTTATCTAAGTTACCATTATCCGGCCAACTGTTTAAAGGGGCAAAACGTTGAGCTCCTGTTCCACCACCACCACGGCCATCACCAGTTCTATAAGTTCCAGCAGCATGCCATGTCATACGAATAAAGAAACCACCATAATGACCATAATCAGCTGGCCACCAATCTTGAGAATCAGTCATCAGATTATGGAGGTCTTTTTTTAATGCAGCATAATCTAATTTTTTGAACTCTTCTCTATAATTGAAAACTGCGTCCATAGGATTAGATTTACGATCATGTTGATGAAGTATATTTAAATTTAATTGATTTGGCCACCACTCACGATTTGATGTACCCTCCCCCATATTTTTTGTAATTGCTCCGTGCATTACAGGGCATTTACTTTCTGCATCCATTAAAACCTCCGTTTTTTAGTTAATAACATAACAATAAATAGTACAAAAAAAAAGAATTTTTAATAAATCCAATTAAAATAAATAGTTTAGTCTTGGATTTAAAAATAATATTAATTTTATAATTAAATTATCTTTATTTAACAATTGTGACCAATGACGCACCTCTTCAATTTCATCTAATTTTTTAACAATATCTTGTTTTGTAATTTTTTTTACTATGTCTAATTCTGTGTCGTACATATAAACAAGATCATTCAATACAACTACCTTATTTGATTTTGGGTCTATAATTTCATTATCATAAATTTTAGTATAGCTCGTAAGTGAAATAATATTTTTACTATTTATTACATTGTCAAAAACAGTTTCTAAATGCCAATTCATACTAAATAATTCAATATGAGAGAATGGTCCCAACTTACTATAATTATTTTTTTCTACTACGAGTATTTCATCAGTCATTTTATTTAACTCATAGTTATTGTTTATATTTTCATAAATTATAATTTGTTTACTGTTCCATTGTTTCCAATGTTGTGAAATAGAAATCGAAGGAAAAACTAATATTAAAGAGACTATAAAAATTAAGACATTCTTATTTTTAATTAATATTAAAATGTAACCTAAAAATATGCAGAAATAAATAGTCACTCTATTGCCAAGATTAAAAGATGATTGTGTATACATACCAGTTAATGAAAACATCATTAAAGATGACAAATAAATTGCTAGCAAAGATATAAAAAGCTTAAAATTAAAATCACTTTTATTATTTTTTTTTAAATTAATAAAAAAACCTACAACAACTAATATTGATAATGAAATAGATGTTACATTGAGATAACTTAAAGAATAATATAGTTTATAAATTATATTTAATCCTATAGTTGAGTCAAGAGAGCTTAAAAATTGAAAAATAAAATTTTTTAACAGTATTACTAATGTTAAATTATCGTCAATTCTATTTTCAGTAACTGGAAACCAATTAGAAATTGTAAAATAATACAAAACAAAAAATAATCCCGCAGATAAAAAAATAAAAAACTTTAAAAATTCTTTTTTTAATAAAAAAAATATAGATAAGCCAAAAATAATTGGAGGAGTAGAATAACATAAACTACATATAGCTAATAAAATAGATCCTCTAAAAAGAAAATTATTATAAATTAAATGAAAACTATAAAAAACAAGTGAAGGAAAGAAAAGCATGTATGCAGAAGCCATGTACCAATACGTTGTGGAGTCATGACTAATAAAGAAAACAAAAAATAAACTAGCAATAATAGAGCGAATTTGGGTTATAAAATTATAAAAAAATTTATATAAAAAAAAAGTTGAAAAAATATGAATTGTAAACTTTAATAATTCATACCCAAAAATAAAATCTGTTCCAAAAATATTATAAAAAATATAAAAAAATAAATAAGCTGGTAAGACATATATCCAAATTCCAAGATCTAATGGATTAATAATAAAAATTTCTGCAAATTTTTTATTGTTAAAATATTTAACTGCTGTGTAGTCATCTCCATGAATACCTGTGTTGTAGAATAAAAAAAAACATGTTGTAATTAAAATTATATAGAGAGCAATTGTTTTTATATTGCCAATCATGTTAAATATTTTAACCTAAATCTTTTTCTCTGATAATATACAATGGCAGTCTTCTAGAATTTTTGTGTATTCTTAAAACATACTCACTAAGTATTGAGAGAAAAACCAATATAATTGAAACTATTAATATTAATAATGAATATAATAAAAAAACATTATTAATATTTATAAAATTTATTAGTCCCACATATATAAAAAATAAAAATGTAAAAATCATAAACAAAACCAATAAACTTAATATTAACAAGAACTGCAAAGGTTTGTATGTGTAAGCAGTTATTAAATCAAATGCCTGTTGGGTTAAATTCATTAATGAATATTTAGTTTTTCCAAAATTTCTTTTTTCGTGTTTTATTTCAATTTCTAATATATTTTTACTTATCCAACTTGCAAAGGCTGGGACATAGATTGTTTTATCAAAATTTTCTAAAATCACATTTATAATATTTCTAGAATACATTCTCATCATGCAGCCGTAATCTGACAGCTCAACATTTGTAATTTTTGAAATTATCCTATTCATTATGTTAGAAAAAAATTTTCTTAAAAAATTATCTTTTCTATTTTTTCTTTTTCCTGCAATAACATCATAATTACTTTCAACATGATTTAAGAATTCTGGTATTTCTTCAGGAGGGTTTTGTAGATCCGCATCTAAGGTAATTATATGATCACCTTTAGAATATTTAAAACCCGAAAGTACTGCAGCATGTTGACCAAAATTTCTGAAAAAAGAGATGAACTTTACCTCTTTGCTTTTCAAACTAAAATTTTTAATAATACTTAAGCTTTGATCTTTACTGCCATCATCAACATAAATTATTTCAAAATTTTTAGAATGACTTCTTAATACATTTAAAGTTCTTTTATTAAACTCTTCCAAACTTTCTTCTTCATTGTAAACAGGTACTATTACGGAAATCATGTCAATTTATTTAAAATATTAATCAATGTTTTTGAAACATAATCTACTTTTCTTAATGAAAGACTTGGATATAAAGGTAATGATATTACTTCATTTCCAATAATATACGACTTTATAAAATCTTTGTTTTTGTATTTAAACGTATTTTTGTAATATTTTAAAGTATGGATGGATTTATAATTAATTGTTGTTTTTATCCCTTTTTTCTCAAGCTCTTTTATTACTATATCTCTGTTCCTTGCTTCAACTCTTACAGGCATCAAGTGTCTAGCATGAACTGAATTAACTATTTTACTAAAAAAAGATATCTTTTTACACTTTGATAATTTTTTTAAATAATGTTCGTATATTTTTTGTCTTTTGTGGTGAAGTAAACCAATTTTTTTTATTTGTGGAAGTAAAATTGAAGCCTGTATGTCACTCATATTGCATTTGTAACCAAGTTCATCCATGTCCCAATGAGAAAATTTCTTGTTATATCTTTCAGAAAAATTATTATTTATTCCGTGTAATCTTAATCTACGCAATTTGTCGTAAATATTTTTATTGTTTGTGACTATTGCCCCACCTTCACCACAAGTTATATTTTTTGTAGCATAAAAACTAAAAATAGCTGCATCAGAAACTTGACCTGGTTTTATATTTTTAAACTTTCCCTCAATACAATGAGCCGCATCTTCAAATAGAAGTAATTTATTTTTTTTTGCAATTCTTTTTAAAGAAATAACATCACACATTTGGCCATACAAATGAACAACAAAAATAGCTTTAGTTTTTCTGTTAATTTTACTTTGAATTAGATCTACATCAATATTACCTGTTTTATCATCGACATCAACAAATATGGGTTTTGCACCTGCATGCAAAATCACATTTGAAGTAGCTACAAATGACATTGGTGTTGTTATTATTTCATCACCAGGATTAATACCAAATGCTTTAAAAAGTATTAATCCTCCAGAAGTCCAATTAGATAAACCTACACAATATTTAGCTTTAAAATATTTTGCAAAAGTTTCTTCAAACTTTTTAGTTACAGGGCCCGTTGATATAATTTTTGATCCCAGAGTCTTTATCAATGATTTTTTTTCCTCTTTACCAATTGAATGATGAAAAAAATCTATTTTCATAAAAATGACTTCAAAGTTAATTCAATTGATTTTTTTAAATTAGTTTTTGGTTTCCATTTTAAGTATTTTTTAGCTTCAGATATATCTGGGATTCTTTGAGTAATGTCCTGGTATGAGTTTCCATAAAAATCTTTTTCACTTCTTGAAATTATTTTTCCAGTATATTTTGCTTTAGAGTGTATTTTATATTCTTGTAATAAAATCTTTGATAACTTCTCTATACTGATATTATTTTTTGGATTACCTATATTAAAAATTTTTTTATTAAGTTTATTTCTATTATTAATTATCGTTAATAATGCTTCAATCCCATCATCTATGTAAGTAAATGATCTTTTTTGAACACCATTATTAACTAAAGTAATATTTTTATTTTTAATTAAATTACTAATCATTATGGTTAATACCCTTCCATTGCCTAATTGAGCCCGTTTAAGTGTATCTAATTTTGGCCCAATCCAATTAAATGGCCTAAATAATGTATATTTAAGTTTTCTTTGTTCCCCGTATGCAATGATAACTCTATCAAGTAATTGTTTTGAAATAGAATATATCCACCTAGATTTATTAACAGGTCCAACAATTAAATTTGTCTTATATTCATTAAACTTATCATCTTTGGACATTCCATAAACTTCGCTGGTTGATGGAAATAAAATAAATTTATTATATTTTGAACACCATTTTATTATTTTAAGATTAGACTCGAAATCTAATTCAAATACTTTTAGAGGATCTGTTACATAAACTTTAGGTGTGGCAATTGCAATTAAAGGAATTATAACATCTGATTTTTTTATATAATTTTCAACCCATTTATCATTTTTTTCAACATATCCTTTTTTAAATATAAAGTTTTTATGTAATAACAATTTATTGATATTATCACTGTTAACATCCAATCCGTAAATAATTACACCCTTTTTCTTGATTAGCTCATTAGCTAATGCATTTCCAATAAAACCATTTACCCCTAAAATTAATACCTTCATTCTGAATTGAAAACCCCTTCTTTTGGTAGTAAATAATCTTTACTCATTTTAACAATAATTAAAGTTCCTTTGCCTGTTACAACTTTATAATATTGCTTATTTTTATAAAAGTACCCAAATCTTTTAGTTGATTTTTCTTTTTTTGTATAATCAATTCTAGACTCCCAAATTATAATTTTATTATTTTTATAAAAAGTAAAAGCACCTGGGAAAGGACTGGTTACACCTCTTACCAAGTTATTAATTTTTATCACATTATCTTTCCAAAAAATTTTTCCATCTTCCGGTCCTCTTTTTTTGAAGACTTTATACCCTTTTATTGTTTGTTTTTTTGCATTTTGAATTTTTTTATCAATATTTGGTAAAATTTCATCTAATATTATTTCTGATTTTTTATTTATTTTTTTAGATAAGCTTAGTGGATTGTCATTTTTGCTTATTCTAAATGATTTTTGACAAATTATTTCACCAGCATCTATTTTTTCATTAACTTTGTGTAGTGTCACCCCACCTTTTTTTTCCCCACATATTAATTGCCAATTTAGTGGTGCGGCTCCTCTATAATTTGGAAGATATGAACCATGCATATTCATAAAAGAGATACTAGGTAAACTTATAATTTTTTTTGGAAAAATTTTTCTAAAATAAAAGCTAAATATATATTCTGGCTTTATTAAATTTATTTTTTTAAATAGCTCTGAAAAATTTGTTTTTTCAAAATATATATATTTGATATTTTTCTTTCTACAAATTTTTGATACTGATTCAAACCATATTTTTTCATCTTTATTATCAAGATGAGTTACAACTAATTTTAATTTATAATTGTACTTAATTAGTTTTTTTATTCCAGACACACCTATATTATGATATGCAAACGCTACTGTCTTCTTCATTTGATTTCAAAATTTTTAGGAACCCATCCTTTTGGAGCAAGTTCAAAATCTTTAAATTCAAATGGTGGCGCAACTGTGCATCCAATTAAACTGAAAGTACCAGAAGATCTCATAGCAAACCATGTGTTCGCGGTTACGGTGTAAATATAATTATTGTCTGATCCTAAAGAAAAAACCTTATAATTAACTCCGTCATTTGATGTGAAAACTTCTAGAGGATCTCCAGAATAAAAATGTAATATTTCATTTTTAGTTAATCGATGCCAATGTGATTTTTCGTTCCTCTTTAATAAGTAATAAATTTGACTAACATTTTCGTTCTTAAAATATTCAACATAATGTCCTCCTTCAGGATGACTTATCATATTGAGTTTTTTTATTAAATTATCTGCTTCCACTTAGATTAAATGACCAAGTTTGCTTTTCTTAGTTGAGATATATTTTTCATTATACTTATTGGTGTCTGAGAAAATAGGAATTCTTTGATTTACTTTGATACCCATATCTTCAAGCGCTTTTATTTTTTTTGGATTATTAGTCATCAAATCTAATTCTTTGATTGCTAAATATTTTACCATTCCAGCAATATTTTCATATGTTCTCTCATCATCTTTGAAACCTAATTGATGATTAGCTTCAACGGTATCTAGTCCCTTATCTTGTAAACTATATGCTTTAATTTTATTTGAAAGACCAATGCCTCTTCCTTCTTGTTGAAGATAAAAAATAACCCCTCTTCCATTTTGTGCAATTTGTTTTAATGATTCAGTTAGTTGGAATCTACAATCACACCTCATACTAAAAAAAGATTCCCCTGTAATACATTGCGAATGAATTCTTGATAAAACTGGCTCATCCGTAAGTAAGTCACCCATACATATTGCTAAATGATCTTTAGATTCATTTTCATCTGTAAATGCATGCACAGTGAACTCACCCATGTCTGTGGGAAGTTTACTAGTTTCAATAAACTTTAATTTGTCTGACATTATAGTTTAGTAGGATTAGGGGCACCTTTATATACTTCTTCAGGATCAAAAACTTTTTCTTTCTCTTCAAAATTAAGAACAACTTTAGAGCTTAAATTATCCAAAGGAATACTTCTGTAAAAACATGATCTATATCCTACATGACAGCTAGCACCACCTTTGACATCAACCCTTAACCAAACACAATCTTGATCATCATCAATTCTTATTTCTTTTATCTTCTGCGTTAATCCACTTGTTTTACCCTTATGCCAAAGTGTATTTCTACTTCTAGAAAAATAAACAGCTTCACCCAAACTTATTGTTTTTTTAAAAGCTTCTTCATTCATATACCCTTGCATTAATACTTCACCTGAAGAATAATCTGTTGTTACAACAGGTATAAGGCCATTTTCATCAAACTTTGGAGCGAGTTCATCTGACTCTTCAACTTGTTCTATAGATTTTCTTTTTTCAAATTGAATATTATTCATTTTTTAATTTTTCAGCAGCTTCTAATGCAAAGTAAGTTAGTATACCATTTGCCCCAGCTCTTTTAAAAGATAAAAGAGATTCCATTATAACTTTTTTATTGAGCCAACCTTTATTAATTGATTCTTTTATCATCGAATATTCACCAGATACTTGGTAGGCAAAAGTTGGAACTTTAAATTCTGATTTTATTCTAGAAATAATATCAAGATAAGGCATACCAGGCTTAACCATTACCATATCTGCTCCTTCACTTATATCTAATCCAACTTCTCTAATCGCTTCCTCACTGTTTGATGGATCCATTTGATATGTTAATTTACCATCTTTACCCAAACTAGAACCAGAACCTATAGCATCTCTAAAAGGTCCATAAAAACCTGAAGCATATTTTGCAGCATAAGAAAGTATTAGGGTATCTGTTAAATTATTTGAATCTAATACAGTTCTTATTCTTCCAACTCTTCCGTCCATCATATCCGATGGGGCGATTACATCACAACCAGCATTCGCTTGGACTAGAGCCTGTTGTTCCAAAATCTCCAAAGTTTTATCATTATCTATTTTATCATTTATAACTAAACCATCATGCCCATGATCCGTAAAAGGATCTAACGCAACATCACATATGATACCAATATTTGGAAAATCTTTTTTGATACTTTTAATAGATCTGCACACCAAGTTGTTTTCATCTAAAGCTAAACTTCCCTCCGAATTTTTAAGACCACTTTCAATTTGTGGAAAAATTGCAATAGCAGGAATATTAAATTTAACCGCTTTTTCTACTTTACTCAAAAGTTTATCAATAGAGTATCTGCTTATACCAGGCATCGAACTAATAGGATCCTCAACCTTGTTTCCCTCGCATACAAATAGAGGCAAGATTAAATCATTAACACTAAGTGTATTTTCAGCAACTAAACGGCGAGAGAATTCTTTCATTCTATTACGTCTAAGTCTTGTACTTGGAAACTTACCTTGCATGTTATTCATTTTTATTCTATTGGCGATTTTGCTTCTTTAGATAAGCTAGTAACAATATCTTCTAATTTAAAGGTTTTTGTTTCAGAAGATCCAATTCTTCTAACCGACACTGTTTTATCTTGAGCTTCTTTTTTTCCAACAGCGATAATTGCTGGAACTTTACTATTACTGTGTTCACGTATTTTATAACCTATTTTTTCATTACGCGTATCTATTTCGGCCCTTATTCCTTTTGATACTAATACCTTCTGTACTTCATATGCATACTCATCAGTATCAGATGTAATTGTTGCAACTACAGCTTGCAATGGTGAAAGCCAAAACGGAAGATGGCCTGCATAATGTTCAATTAGAATGCCGGTGAATCTCTCTAAGGAACCGAATAGAGCTCTATGCAACATGACTGGTATTTTTTTATTACCATCTTCTCCAATATAAGTAGCTCCCAATCTTCCAGGTAAATTTAAATCTACTTGGAGTGTTCCGCATTGCCAGTCTCTGCCAATTGCATCACGTAAAACAAACTCTAATTTTGGACCGTAAAATGCACCCTCTCCTGGATTGAGTGTATACTCAAGACCTGTTGCTTCCATGGCTTGCATTAATGCAGCCTCAGCTTTATCCCAAATAGCATCATCTCCTACGCGTTTTTCAGGACGGTCAGAAAATTTAATTCTAACATTATCGAAACCAAAGTCCTTATAGATACTAAGTATCAAATCACATACTGTTTTACTTTCTTGTGTAATTTGATCTTCTGTACAAAATATATGTGCATCATCTTGCGTGAATGCTCTAACCCTCATTAATCCATGAAGAGAACCAGACGGTTCATAACGATGTACTTTTCCGAATTCAGATAATAGAAATGGCAGATCTCTATAGCTTTTTAATCCTTGTTTAAAAATTTCTACAGCACCAGGGCAATTCATTGGTTTGATAGCATAAATTTTATCGTCTTTTGCTTCAGTTCTAAACATCATGTCACTAAATTTATCCCAGTGACCAGATGTTTCCCATAGAGACTTATCCATCATATCAGGTGTATTAGTTTCTACGTAACCTGCCTTGTCTTGTCTGTTTCGCATATAATTTATTAGCGACTGGAATAATGTCCAACCTTTAGGATGCCAAAAAACCGCTCCAGGAGCCTCTTCCTGAAAATGAAATAAATCCATTTCTCTTCCTAGTTTTCGGTGATCTCTTTTTTCTGCTTCTTCAATTTGTAAAAGGTGTTGTTCAAGATCCTTTTCTGTTGCCCAGGCCGTTCCATAAATTCTTGTTAGCATTGTATTAGATGAATCACCTCGCCAGTAAGCACCAGCAACTTTCATTAATTTAAATGCTTTACCAATTTGTTTTGTTGAAACCATATGAGGGCCTCGGCACAAGTCTAACCAATCACCTTGTTTGTAAATACTAATTTCCTCATTATCTGGCAGATCATTAATTAGCTCAACTTTATAGTCTTCACCTTTGTCTTTAAAATATTTTATCGATTCCTTTTTAGACCACACTTCTCTTATGAAATTTTTATTTCTTTGAATGATATCGTGCATCTTCTTTTCAATTTTTGGAAGATCTGCAACAGTAAAAGGTTCATCTCTTGCAAAATCATAATAAAAACCATTTTCAATTGCTGGTCCAATTGTAACTTGTGTTCCAGGGAATAATTCTTGAACAGCTTCTGCCATTACATGAGCACAATCATGTCGTATTAATTCAAGTGCTTCCTCGCTATCTCTTTTTAAAATCGCTACAGATGCATCACCATTAATAGGTAAACTAATATCTTTTATCTCATTATTAATTTTTATAGCAACTGATTCTTTGGCTAGAGATTTAGAAATTTGCGATGCTAACTCAAGACCATTGATGCCTTTATCAACTTCCTTTTTATTTCCATCTGGAAATGTAATTGTTATCTTTTCACTCATCTAGATTTCCGCCAAATCGTTCCTTTATCAGTATCTTCTATTTCTATGCCTTTATCTTTTAATGTGTCCCTAATAGTATCTGCCAAATTAAAATTTTTACTGCGTCTAGCTTCATTACGTTCATTTATCAACCTTTCAATTTCTTCAGCATTTTCAGTATCTTTTTGATTATAACCTAACCAATTTCCTGGTTCATTTTCAAGAATACCTAATATTTTACCAGCAGAAAGAAGATTATTTTTTATTTCTTTTTTTCTTTCATCTGATGCAGATGAAGCATCATTTGCTTCTTCATTAAGTTTTGCAATGACTTTAGGTGTATTCAAATCATCTAAAAATGATTCCATTATAGAATCAGAAGGTAACTTAGAATTTATTTCAACTTCTGACAGCTCTAATAGAACTCTATAAAGTCGATCTATCATTTTGCTATTTTGTTCAATGATTTCTTCTGTCCAGTTCAATGGTTGTTTGTAATGAGCTGATAACAATGTTAATCGCAAAACCTCTCCCTTGTATTTTTTATTGAGATCATGAACGAGTTTAATATTGCCAATTGACTTTGACATTTTTTCCCCCTCAACATTAACAAATCCATTATGAAACCAATAAGTTGCAAAATCTTTAGGATCGTTATTTTCTGATATGGAACAAGTTTGTGCTATTTCATTTTCATGATGCGGGAACACCAAGTCAATACCACCGCTATGGATATCAAAAGGAAGACCTAATGATTTTTCTGACATAACGGAGCACTCTAAATGCCATCCTGGTCTTCCAAATCCCCAAGGTGAATCCCACCCAGGTAAGGGTGAAGGAGATGGTTTCCATAAAATAAAATCTGCAGGATCTTTTTTGAACGGTGCCACTTCAACACGGCTTCCAGCTATTTGTTCATCTCTATTTCTTTTTGAAAGAATTCCATAATTTTCAAAACTTGGCACATGAAATAAAACATGCCCCTCTTTTTCATAAGCTTTATTTTCATCAATTAATTTTTTTATCAACTCGATCATTTCTTTAATATGATCAGTTGCCCTTGGTTGAATATCAGGAAGATTAACACCGAGTGCGCTCATGTCATTATTGTAAATCTCTGTATATTTATTTGTGATAACACTAATATCCTCACCTGTTTCTTTAGAGGCTTCTATAATCTTGTCATCAATGTCAGTGATATTAGATACATAGGTCACTTGTTTAAATTGTGTTTTTAATACACGGACTAATAAATCATTTACAACTGCCATACGTGCATTACCAATATGCGCAAAATTATAAACAGTTGGACCGCAAGCATATATTCTTACATGATCTGGATTAACTGGTTTAAAAAATTCTTTTTTACCACTTAATGTGTTTTGTAACTGTAATGACATCAATATAATTATTAATAATTAAGTTCTATTACCACGGGTTCGCCATGAACTAAAATGATTGCAGCTTTTTCAAATGATGGAGGACCTTTTGGTTGATAATTATTACTAAAGGCATAACCTTCTTTTGGTCTCCAGAATAATCCAGTCTTTAATTTTCCATCTGAGTCTTCATCGTGATAGGCAACAATTGCTATTTTTCCTTCATGTATCTTACTCAAAGGAACTACAACCTCACCCTTTTGCACTCTTTTTCTAACGCTCTCAATTGCTAATTCTTCATCCAAAAAGCTCTCTTTTGAGTCATATATCTTAACATCAATGTACCCATCACCATGTTCTACATTTGGAAAAATGATAGTTCCATGTGCAAAAAGACCTAAAGACCATGTGACTGTTAAGCCAAAAAAGAATATTTTAGTAAAAAAACTTTTCATATAAGTATCCTAATTATAATAGAATCAAGTGCTGAACAATAAAGAATATCTAAATAGACTATATCAATCAGATAAACCTCTTATAATTTATAAAACTGATAAAGGTTATGACATCTATACCGATTTTTCTAGAAGAATTATTATTAATAAAAAAAATCTAAAATATTTTCTTAATATCCAATCAAAATCAAAAAAATCTAAGATTGAAGAATTGAATTGTTATGTTGGTTTCTTTGGTTATAAACTTCTTTGTGAAAATATAGGAATAAAGTTTCCAAAACAGCGATCTAAAAATTTTTATAGCGGTGTATTTTACAAGCCACAAACTAAAATTAGTATTGGTAAAAAAATAAGAATCAAAAGCATTAAACCCAATTTTAAAAATATAAGTATAAATACAAAAAAATATTTACAGTTAAATAAAAAGTTTAATCTTAATTTATCTCTAAAGCAGTACTCTAACCTATTTAATGATTTCTCTAAAAATATTAAACAGGGAAAAACTTATCAAATTAAAATAGCTCAAACATATTCGAAAAAAGGTAATATCAATTCTATTGATCTTTTTTGGAAACTAATGAAAATGAATGAATCGCCTGAAAGTTTTCTTATCAGGGAAAAAGACTATAATATCGTAAGTTGTTCACCAGAGACACTCATATTGAAAAAAGATAACACAATTAGAACTAAACCTATTGCTGGAACATTAAGAAAAACAAAGCAGTTAAATAAAAATAAAGCTCTCACATTCTTTAGAAGAAATGAAAAAGAAACCAAAGAACATAATATGATTGTTGATATGGAAAGAAATGATCTGTCTAAAATTTGTAAAACAGGATCTGTAAAAATAGATAAACTAAAAAAGGTTGAAGAATATCGAGATCTTTTTCATTACGTTACGACAATCAAGGGAGTTATAAAAAATAAAATGAGTAACCATGATATAATTTCTTCATTAATGCCAGGCGGTTCAGTCATTGGTTGTCCAAAAATTAGCACTATTCAACTTCTAAATAGAAAAGAAAAATTTGACAGAAATATTTATACAGGCAGTTTTGGAATTATACATTCAAATGGCGATATGCGATTTAACATAATGATTAGAACACTGCTTAATTTTAAAAATGATATTGAATTATCAGTTGCTAGTGGTGTGATCTTAGGCAGTACCGCAAAAAAAGAATATAATGAAAATTATATTAAAGCTAAATCACTTTTAGATCTATTTAACTAATGATTTATCTCATTGATCACGAAGACTCATTCACATACAATTTAGCTCATCTACTAGATAGTATTGAGCCAACATTTGTTTCAAATTATTATGAAATAGATCAAAGAAAACTAGAAAAATCTTCTACCATCGTTCTTTCACCAGGCCCTGGTGAACCAAAAGATTATCCATTAACAACTAAGATCTACAATAAATATAAAGGAAAGAAAAAAATATTAGGAATATGTTTAGGTTTCCAACAAATAGTTTTTTGTGAAGGGGCTAAAATAGTTCAACAAAAAAATATTCTTCATGGTTATGAGAGTCATATTAAAGTTACTAACGATAAATCAATTTTTAAAAAAAATTTTAATTTTTTAGGAGGTCGATATCATTCCTTAAAAATGGCCGAACCATTTGTTTCTCAATCAATGATAATTACAATGCGTTGTGTAAAAACAAATGTAGCAATGGCGGTTGAAGATGATATTAATAAAGTCTATGGATTACAGTTTCACCCAGATTCATTTTTAACTCCAAATGGAAAATATCTTATTAAAAAAATCCTTTCACACTAAGAATTTTAAATTACTTAAGTTCAATTCTCTTTGGGGTTACAAGGGTATCTTTACAACCATTAGACTATTAGGAAAAGAACCAAATTTTATCTTAGTTGATCAGCATTTAAAAAAACTCAATAAAGATTTAAGATATTTTGGTATTGATGTTAAGATTTCAAAAAATTTTTTAACTAATTTTTTAAATAAATATTCTAAAATTAAAAATTACGACCACCTATTAAGAATTGCAGTCACAAAAAAAATAATCTCATTATCTGTACGTAAAAGAAACAAAGATCATAAGTATTTTACTGCAAAATTTTTTAGATTCCAACGGGCTTTACCTAATTTCAAAAACTTACAGTACAAAAAAATAATTTCTTTACAAAAAAAAATTAATTTACAAAAAGAAGAGATTCTTTTTTATTTTAACAATAAAATTTTAGAAGGTTCTACGACCAATTTAATTTTTGTAAACAGTAATAAATTATTCATTCCAAAAAATTACTATTATCATGGAATTACTCTAGAATACTTAATTAAAAATATACCTTATAAAATTCATAGAACAGATATTAATATTTCTAGTCTACATCAATTTAGTGAAATACTTTTAGTTGGTTCAGGTAAAGGTGTGGTTAGTATTTCTTTTATTAAAGAATTTAATTGGTATAGGTCTTCAATGAAAATGTATAATTTGTTATCAAAAAAATATTCAAAAATATTATTGAAATGAAATTAGGAAATTATAATTTTAAACTATCTAGTCCAACGGTAATGGGAATATGTAATGTTACTCCCGACTCTTTTAGTGATGGTGGAAAGAGTTTTAAAAGTTCAGATGCACTAAAAAATATTAAAGAAATGGTAAAAAATGGAGCAAGTATTATTGATATTGGAGCAGAAAGTACAAGACCTGGCTCAGATCCATTAACACACAAAGAAGAAGTTAAAAGATTAGATCCGATATTAAGAAAATTGCCAAAAAATAAATTTGTCATATCAGTTGATACTAATAAAATTGAAACTCAAGAATATGCATTGAATATGGGAGCACATATTATAAATGATGTCTTCGGTGGTTCAGAAGATTTATTCTTTTTAACTAAAAAATTTAAAACAGGTTTAATTTTAATGCACACACCTGCACCACCTAAAACTATGCAAAAGAAAATACACTCATATAATAATGTTGTACAAGATATTAAAAAAATATTTCTTCAGAAAATTAAACAATTAGAAAAAATAAAAATTCCTTCATCCAAAGTTTGGTTTGACCCAGGTATTGGTTTTGGTAAAAATTTAGATCAAAATATAGAAATCATGCAAAAAATTAATCAGTTTAAGTTTAAGGGATATGGATTATTATTAGGATCATCTAGAAAAAGCTGGATTAACTTCATAGATAAGAGTGAAACAAATCAAAGATTGGGAGGTTCAATCGCTTCTGCATTATATTGTTATCAAAAGGGAGTTGATATATTTAGAGTTCACGACATAAAAGAAACGTCTCAATCATTAAAAATTTTTGAAAAACTATGTTCAAAGTAGAAATTAAAAACTTATCCATCAGTGCAAATATAGGTATCACTGCTCAAGAGAGAAAGAAAAAACAGTTGTTAAAGGTAACATTAGAATTTAGTTATCCTATAAAAAACTCACTAGATTTGAACAATATAAATAATGTGAAGGATTATTCATCTATTACAAAATATTTAAAAACTTTCATAAAGGAGTCTCAATCACATACTCTTGAGCATTTAATAATAAAAACATCCAATGTTCTTGAAAAAAAATTTAAAATAAAAAAAGTTAAAATTACAATTAATAAAACAGCTGTAGCAAAAAAATATGGAGCTGAATCACTAAGTGTATCAAACTGAAACAATAATCGCACTTGGCTCAAATCTAGGTAATGCTATATTTAATTTACGGTGTGCTGTTAGAGAGTTAGAAAATATTGGTAATATAAAAAAATTTGCAAATATTTATGTTTCTTCTCCTTATGGATACAAATCGCAAAGTAATTTTTTTAACACCGCAATAAAACTATTAACCAACAAGCAGCCATTAGAATTAATAAATAATATTTATGAAATTGAAAAAAAATTAAAAAAAAATAAAAAAATTATCAATGGTCCAAGAAATATTGATTTGGATATTATTTTTTTTGGCAAACAAAAATTTAATAAAAAAAATTTAATAATTCCTCACCCAAGAGCAGCTGAAAGAGACTTTGTGCTATATCCAATACTTGATATTGATCCATTTTTCAGACATCCGCTTGAAAAAAAATCAATAAAAGTCTTATCGAAAGAGTTGCAAAATAAATATATTATTAAACGATTATCCTACCGAAATTTGATTTAAAAAATCTTTGAGTTTTGATTTAGAAATTAAATTTTTCTGATTTTTCAAGCTTCTTGAAATATCTAATCCAAAAGGTGTTATTTGTTTTAGAATGTTGGAAACATTTTTTTTGTCTATACCGCCACCAATATAAACTGG
>CACBDX010000009.1 GCA_902538155.1 uncultured Alphaproteobacteria bacterium | reverse complement strand
GATAAATTTAATCTTATTGATTGATCCCTATTATCTATGAATTTATTATTTTGAATTAAGTTGAAATTGAAATAAGATAAAAATACCAAACCTAAAAATACAATAATTAAGTTAAGTATAATGAGTTGAAATGTTAAATTATAACTTGATAAGCTAAATAATCTTTTAATCACGCCAAGAATATCCAGAACCATATCTTGTTCTTATTTGATCGAAAGAATTATCATAAGATCTGAATTTTTTTCTTAATCTCTTTATATGGCTATCAATAGTCCTATCATCAACGTATATAGAATCACCATACATAGCGTCCATTAATTGATTTCTATCCTTTACTACTCCAGGATACTGAGCAAGCGATTTAATTAAATTAAACTCTGCCACCGTGAGCTCAATTTCTATACCCTTCCAAAAACATAATTGTTTATCTTCATCTAGTATCAAATCACCTTTAATAAAATTTTGTTTTTTTATATTATTATCTTTTTGTTCTTCATTTCTATTGTTATGAATTCTTAGCACTGTTCTTATGCGCTCATTTAATAATTTTTGTGAAAAAGGTTTTTTTATATAATCTGAAGCACCCATTTTTAATCCAATAATCTCATCTTGTTCATGATCTTTTGATGTTAAAAAGATAATCGGAAGATCTTTTAGATTTTCAATCTTGCTAGAACGTACTTTTGAAAGAAGTTCATTTCCGTCCATTTTAGGCATCTTAATATCAAACAATCCTAAATCATAAGATGTGCTTTCAAGAGCTTCTAAGGCATCAACTCCATTGAGAAATGTATCTACTGTAAATCCTTCACTTTGCAGAGAAAGAGATACTGATGTGAGAATCGACTGCTCATCGTCAACTAATGCTATCTTCGGCATACTGCTTTTTATTAATAATTTATGGCAGATTTAAGTTCAAAGAAAAAATGACTCAGTTAATAAAATGTGACTTAAGTTGATAAGTAAATGTAAATATTTCAATAACTTGTTTGCCTCATAAAAATATGAATTAAGTAAAGGATTGACATGATAAAAAAAATATTTATGTTCTTATTTTGTTCTTATTGCGATATTGAGCAAATGTTGTATTGTCCCTTTTCGGCGGCACTACATATTGTGTTTTTCGACAATAATTTTTTAAAAATGGATAGAATTTAAATGGCAGACAATCTACAGGTATCAGCAAAAATCTCAGAAGAAAAAAGTGTAAATATTTTAACATTAAGTGTCGTGCGTCGTGACGGAGCTATTACTCCTTTCAAATCAGAAAAAATTTCAAATGCTATAAAAAAAGCATTCCTAGCACAAACAAAAATTAGAAATGATAAAAATAAGGAAAAAGAACAACAAGATGGTATTCATAAAACTGTTGAAGCTTTAACACATAAAGTTGTCTCTGCTCTAACAAGAAGGATTGCTGATGGCGACATGATTCACATTGAGGATATTCAAGATCAGGTGGAGTTGGCGCTTATGAGGGATGAGCATCATAAAGTTGCTAGAGCGTATGTTTTGTATAGAGAACAAAGAGCGGCTTCAAGATATCACACAAAAAAACTAAAAGAGCAAGTCGGAGAAAAAGCTTCTTCAATGATGGTAACCAAAAGAGATGGAAGTAAAGAGCCAATTTCACTTGATAAAATAACCAATAGAGTATCTGTTCTATCTACTGGTTTAAATATTGATCCAATTGTCGTTGTTCAAAAAGCTGTTCCAGGCCTATATAGTGATATTAGTTCCGTTGAAATTGATACTTATCTTGCTGAAACTGCTGCTGCTTTAACAGTTGAACATCCTGATTATTCTTATCTTGCAGCAAGAATAAAAGTAAACTCTCTTCATAAAGAAACACCAGGTTTCATCATAGCAACAAAAAATTTATACGACGATGGATTGCTAAGAGAAGAATATTACAAAAAGGTGATGGAGAATGCAGATTTAATAGAGTCAGTAATTGACTATGACAAAGATTATACTTTTGATTATTTTGCTCTCACAACACTAATAAGAGCATATTTATTAAAGTTTGATAATAAAACAATTGAAAGACCTCAAGACCTTTGGATGAGAGTAACTTTAACAGTTACCGGTAGTGAGTTTAACTTAGATAAAATAAAAGAAACTTATAAAAGTTTATCAACTGGTATGTATACACATGCTACACCAACATTGTTTAATAGTGGCCTAAAAATGCAACAACTTTCTTCATGCTTTTTAATAGGTATGGAGGATGATTCTATCGAAGGTATTTTTAATACTATTAAAGATTGCGCACTAATATCCAAAACTGCAGGTGGTATTGGCATGCACGCTCACAATATTAGAGGTAGTGGAAGTAGAATAAAATCAACAAATGGCAAATCTAATGGCCTCATACCATTTTTGAAAATTTTTAATGAAACTGCTAAATCAGTTGATCAAGGTGGGGGTAAAAGAAAAGGTTCTTTTGCAGTATACTTAGAACCTTGGCATGCAGACATTGAGAAATTTCTAGAACTTAGAAAAAATACAGGTGCTGAAGAATTTAGAGCTAGAGATTTGTTCTACGCTTTATGGATACCAGATTTATTCATGAAGAGAGTTGAAAACGATGAAGAATGGACACTTATGAGTGAACATGAATGTCCAGGCCTTTCAGATGTATATGGTGACGAGTTTGAAAAACTTTACACAAAGTATGAAAATGAAATGAAGCATTTAGAAAAAATTAAAGCAAGAGATTTAATGTCTAAAATCATAGAAGCGCAGATAGAAACAGGACAACCCTATATGCTTTATAAAGACTCTATCAATAATAAGTCTAACCAAAAAAATATTGGTGTCATTAAATCTTCAAACCTATGTGCAGAAATAGTTGAATACTCTGATAAGAACGAGACATCTGTATGTAACTTGGCTTCTATAGCTCTGCCAAAATTTGTAAAAAAATCAGATAAAAAATTAATATATGACTATGATGCCCTTTACGAAACTGCAAAATTAGCTACAAAAAACTTAGATGAAGTAATTGATATTAATTTTTATCCAACTGATAAAACTGAAAGATCTAATAATAAGCATAGGCCCATAGGTTTAGGGATACAGGGACTTGCAGATGTCTACTTTAAGTTGGGAATAGCTTATGAATCTGAGGAGGCCAAAGAAATAAATAAATTAATTTTTGAGACGATTTACTTTGGAGCTTTAGAAGCTTCATGCGAGTTAGCAAAAGAAAAGGGAGCATACGAAACTTTTAAAAATTCACCAATTTCGGAAGGTAAGTTTCAATTTGATCTGTGGAATGTTAATCCTTCTTCAAAGTGGGATTGGGACTCACTTAGAACTAAAATTAAAGAGCACGGTGTAAGAAATTCTTTAACCACAGCTTGCATGCCAACTGCGTCAACAGGTATTATATTAGGTAATACTGAAACGTTCCAAATACAAACCTCTAATATATATAAAAGACAAACACTCTCAGGTGAGTTCCTACTCGTAAATAGATATTTAGTGAATGAACTTTCTCAAAGAGGGTTGTGGAATAAAGAAATGAGAGACAAAATAATCTTAGAAAATGGATCAGTTGAAAACATAAATGAAATTCCAGCCGATCTAAAAGAAGTTTACAAAACAGTCTGGGAAGTATCACAAAAAACAGTAATTGATATGTCAGCAGATAGAGCACCTTTTATTGATCAAACTCAATCAATGAATCTGTGGCTTTCAACGCCTACATTTGGAAAAGTTAATTCCATGCATATGTATGCATGGAAAAAAGGCCTTAAAACAGGAATGTATTATCTAAGAAGTAGATCAGCTGTTGATGCTGTAAAAGTTACAGTTTCATCAGAAAAAGCAGCTAAAGATGCTTATATAAATACTACTATCAATCAAAAAAATGAACCAGAAGATTGCGAAACTTGCAGTGCATAAAGAAGGAGTAATAGAATGATATCAAAAGGCGTTAAATCAATATTTCCAATAAAAAACCAAGAAATTTGGGATAGATATAAACAACATATTCAAGCTTTTTGGACAACAGAGGAAGTATCATTACAAGATGACTTAAGAGATCTTGAAACGTTAAATGATGGCGAAAAGCACTTTATAAAACATGTACTGGCTTATTTTGCTAACTCTGAGGCAATGATTAATGAAAACTTGGCAAGTAGGTTCTACAAAGAAATACTAATACCTGAAGCAAGATGCTTTATCTCAATGCAGATGTTAAATGAATCAATTCATGCAGAAATGTACGGTCTTCAAATAGAAGCTTATGTAAAAGATGCAAAAGAAAAAGATATGCTTTTTGATGCAATTCAAAATGTACCATGTATTAACCATAAAGCACAATGGGTATCAAAATGGCTTAATGGTAGTCAAAATCTACTAACTAGATTAATAGGTTTTGGATTAGTTGAAGGTTTGTTTTTTGCAGGCTCTTTCTGTGCCATATATTATTTTAGAAAAAGAGGGTTATTACCTGGTTTAGCCTTATCTAATGATTGGATTGCTAGAGACGAAGGAATGCACTTTAGCTTCTCATCATTAATGTTTAGGACTTTAAGAGACAAGTTTAATAATAAAACATTAACTGATGCAGATATTAGTGATTTATCTTTGATTCCTTCAGACGTCCCTCAATCACAGTTTGAAGAAATTGTTAGAGAAGCAGTAGCTTTTGAAAAAGAATTTGTAAAAGATGCACTACCAGTTGATTTAATTGGTATGAATGCTGATTTAATGTGTCAATATATCGAAGCTGTTGCAGACAGAATTGCCGATCTATTTGAATTTGACAGAGTTTTTAAAACAGAGAATCCTTTTGATTTTATGAGAGCTTTGGATGTTCAAAACGTTACAAACTTTTTCGAAAAAAGAGTATCTGAGTATCAAAGACCAACAGATAGGGCTTTAAGTTTTGATGAAGCATTTTAATGGAAGCAGAGATATATTCTAAAACTAATTGTGGATACTGTGATAGAGCCAAACTACGGTTAGCTAAATTTAATCCAAAGATTTACATGCTTGATACAGATTATACGAGAGAAGATTTTTTTGAAAAGTTTCCGAACGCTAAAACCTTTCCTCAAATAATTTTAAATGGTGAAAAAATTGGAGGGTATCATGAGCTTGAAAAATGGTTTGAAATGAATACCTTTGATGAAGAATTCTAAATAACCTTTTTTTTTCCTTTTCTTGTGTAAGTTTTTTTATTTCTAACAATTCTTTGTTTATACTTAGGTAGTTTTAGATCTTGAGCAAATGAATTTCTTTTCTTAATTTTTTTTTTAATTTCCATAAAATGTATTCTAATGTGCTTGTCCCCAATGATAACCAGCACCAAAATCAACGGTGAGTGGAACTGAAAAATCTTTATATTTTAAATGTACAGACTCCATAATTGTTTTTACATTACTTACTAAATTGTCATATTTTTTACTATCAACTTCAAAAATTAGTTCATCATGTACTTGTAAAAGCATATCAGCCTCAATATTTTTAAGTTTTATTTCCTTATGAATTTCAATCATTGCTAACTTAATAATGTCTGCTGCACTGCCCTGAATTGGCGCATTAATAGCTTGTCTTTCTGCAAAACCTCTAACAGCAAAATTCTTATCGGTAATTCCCTTAATATTAATTTTTCTTTTAAAAATTGTTTCAACGTATTGATTTGTTTTTGCGAAATCAATTTGATGCTCCATATATTTTTTAATTTTTGGATATTTAATAAAATACTCATTTATGTAATCTTTTGCTTCTGTATTGGAAATATCAAGTTGTTTAGCTAAACCGTATGGACTAATTCCATATAGAATGCCAAAATTAATTGCTTTTGCTTTTCTTCTATAATCGTTGTTTATTTGACTATCGTTTAGATTAAATATTTCTTTAGCAGTTGATGCATGAATATCTTCATTGTTTTTAAAAGCTTTAATAAAATTTTTATCACTAGAAATTTCTGCAGCTAATCTCAGCTCTATTTGAGAATAATCAAAACTGACTAATTTTTTTCCTTTTCCACTAACAAAAGCTGTTCTTATTTTTTTTCCATTTTCTGTTCTAATTGGGATATTTTGGAGATTTGGATCTGTAGAACTTAATCGACCAGTTAAAGTATTAGCCAAACCAAATGATGTATGAACTCTACTTTTACCATCTGTTAATCTAAATAAAGCATCTGTATAGGTTGATTTAAGTTTTGTTAATTCCCTCCAATCAAGAACAAGTTGTGCAATTTCAAATCCATCTAAGGCTAAATTATTTAAAGTTGAAGAATCAGTTGAATATGTTCCTGATTTTGTTTTTTTACCACCAGGTATTTTAAGATTAACAAATAGTATCTCTCCTAATTGTTTAGGTGAGCCAATATTGAACTCTTCTTTTGAAAGTTTATGAATGTTCTTTTCAAGTTTTTTACTTTCATTTTCAAATTCATTACTTAAACTTGTTAAAAACTTTTTATTTACCTCTATGCCATTAGCTTCAATTGAAGATAATACCTCTACAAGAGGCAAGTCGATGTTTTGATAAACAAAATTAGCCTTTTCTTTTATTAAACGAGGATAAAGATTTTGAAAAAGCCTGAATGTTAAAAGAGAATCTTCAGCAGCATAATTAATTGCGTTTTCGATAGTTACTTTATCAAAAGTAATTTCATTTTTTCCTGTACCTACAACTTCCTTATATTTAATAGTTGTATGATTTAAGTGATTAAATGATAAATCATCTAAATTGTGCTTATGAATTCCATTATCAATTGAGTATGAGATTAACATTGTGTCTGCAATTGAATTAAACGTTACTCCATACTTTTTTAAAATTCTAATGTCATATTTTATGTTTTGACCAATTTTTAAGATTGACTCATTTTCACAAATTTGATTAATATTTTTAATTACATATTTTTCCTCTAACTGGTTATCAATTTTTTTTGACCCATCAGAAGTAGTATGGTTTATAGGAATATAGTATGAAATGTTTTCATTATAACAAATTGATATACCAACTAATTTAGCTTTTTCTATATTGAGTGAGTCAGTTTCAGTATCAATAGCACATATACCTTTTTTTTCAATTTCACTTAAAACCTTTTCAAAATTTTTCTTTGAATTAATTAATTGGTACTTTGGTTGTATTTCTTCTTTTTGAATAATGTTATGATTATCACTAGATATAAAAGAATTGGATTTTAATCTTTCAGAAGTTGATCTAAAGCCTTGCTCTTTAAGGAACTCGAAGATATTATTATTTTCATTTTTTAATTCGTTATAAGTTTTTATTTTCTTAATACTATGAGGTATTTGCACATCATTTTTTAATGTTACAAGTTGTAGACTTAATCTAATATCATTTTCTGCTTCTGTTAAAATATTTCTTCTTTTTTCCTGCTTAATTTTACTTAGATTTTTCATTAATCCATCAATATTATTAAATTCATTTATTAGTTGTGATGCTGTTTTAGGGCCAATACCTGGCGCACCTGGTATGTTATCTACTTTGTCTCCTGTTAAAGCTTGAATAAAAATAACTTTATCTGGTTGCACTCCAAATTTGTCTTCCACATCTTTAATTTCAATTTTTTTATTTTTCATTGGATCAAGCATTGTCACATTTTTACTAACAAGTTGCATTAAATCTTTATCTGAAGAAACTATGATAGTTTCAATTTTATCTTTTTCTGCTAAGCTTACATAAGTAGCTATTAAATCATCAGCTTCAAATCCTTCTATTTCTAATTGTGGTATATTAAAACTTTTTACACATTCTCTGATTAAAGGAAATTGTGGTATTAAATCATCAGGAGCCTCTCCTCTATTAGCTTTATATTCTGGATAGATTTGATTTCTAAAATTTTCCCTTGCGGCATCAAAAATAACTATCATTTTATCATTACTGTAATCTTCTATCAGTTTAACAAGCATATTAGTAAAACCAAAAACAGCGTTAATTGGAGTACCATCAGCTCGATTCATAGGTGGTAACCCATAATAAGCCCTAAATATATAGGCAGAACCATCAACTAATATTAATCTACTCTTTGTATTCATAGTAAATTTAAATATATAAGATTCTAATAAAATGTCAGATTATAAATATTCAATAGAAGCTAAAAATGTAAATAAAACTTTCTTACAAAAAAATCAGGAAGTTAAAGCTTTGATAGATTTTAGTATTACTATCAAAAGAGGGGTAATTCATGGTTTATTAGGTCCAAATGGTGCCGGAAAATCAACATTTATTAATGTGCTTGGAGGTTTGGTTAAAAAAAACTCAGGTCAAGTCAGTATTTGTGGAATTGATATAGATAAAAATACTAAATTAAGTAAATTTAAAATTGGTATAGTTCCCCAAGAACTTAATATAGACCCCTTTTTTTCTCCTGCAGAATTATTAGAGCTACAAGCAGGTTTATATGGTGTACCAAAAAGGAAAAGGAAAACTGATGAAATTTTAGAAAATTTAAAATTAACTGATCAACGAAATGCGTATGCCAGAACCTTGTCAGGAGGTATGAGAAGGAGATTATTAATTGGTAAAGCATTAGTGCACGATCCTGAAATCATTATTTTGGATGAACCAACAGCTGGTGTAGATATTGATATTAGAACCTCTGTTTGGGATTATATAAAAAGAATAAGTAAACAGGGAAAAACAGTATGTTTAACTACACATTATTTAGAAGAGGCAGAAAATTTGTGTGACAATATTTCAATAATTAATCATGGTAAAAAAATTATTGAGGGTTCAAAAAATGACTTACTAAATATTATTTCTACTAAAACAGTTTCATTTGTCTTGGAAGGAAAAAAATTAATACCTAATCAATTAAATGATTATAAACCAGTTCTTGCTAATAATATTTTGAAATTAAGTTATGATAAAAATAAAACTAATATTAAAAATATTATTGATATACTTATTGCAAATCAAATTGGTTTCAGTGAAATTAATACATCCGAAGGAGATTTGGAGGATGTTTTTATAAAGGTAATTAAAGATAAATAAAGTTTTAAAGATTATTTAGTTATTCTCTAGGAGCGTGTTTATTTAAAATTCTCTGTAAGGTACGTCTATGCATCCTTAATCTCCTAGCAGTCTCAGAAACATTTCTATTACATTGTATAAATACTCTTTGTATATGTTCCCACCTTATCCTATCAGCTGTCATAGGGTTTTCAGGTGGAGGAGGAAGAGCTTCTTTCGAATTAGTTAGAGCATCATAGATTTGATCAATTTCGGCTGGCTTGGGTAAGTAATCTATAGCTCCAGATTTTATTGCTGCTACAGCAGTAGCGATATTACCATAACCGGTCAAAAGCAAAGATTTAGTTTTTGGGCTAATTTTTTGTAATTCTTTTACCAATTCTAATCCAGACCCGTCTTCCAATCTCATATCAACAACTGCATAGTCAAAATTACTCTCATATACTTTTGTCAATGAGTCTTTAAAACCAGGAGAAGAAGTAACTTCAAACCCTTTTTTTTCCATAGACCTTGTTAATCTTTCTCTAAAAGGCAGGTCATCATCCACTATAAGCAATTTCATATTCATATATTTAAGATAGAGTTATCAAAAATAATTTCAACAATAGCTTTATTATCTTTAGAGTTATAAAATTTAATATTACCACCCATATTTTCAATTAGGTTTTTTGCTATAAATATGCCAAGCCCCATGCCATTTTTATTTTTTGAAACATATGGTTCCCCTAATTTATCAATAATATCTTTAGAAAACCCGCTGCCATCATCAGTTATGATAATAGTAACAATTAATTTTTGATAATTTAGTTGGACTTTTATAAAACTTTCAGAGTAAAATATCGCATTTTGAATAATATTACCCAAGGCATACATTATTTCATCTTTGTAAATTATTTCAGGTTCATAATCTGAAGGAATAATTTCTAATATTAATTTTTTATCTTTATTAAATTTATCAAAGTTTATTTTAATCAAATCAGATATTTTTACTTTGTCTAAAAATTCGTCTTTTAAATTTAAAGGGTTTTTTGAAAATCTTTGTAATATTTCTTTACATCTTTCTGCTTGTGATTTTAATAGGATAATATCCTTTGCAATATTTTGATCTTCAATCAATTTTTTTTCTTTTAGCAAGTCATTTAAAACTAAAAAGATCGTGTTAAGTGGTGTGCCTAATTCATGAGCAGCAGCTGCACTTAATGAACCTACCTCAGTCATCTTCTTTTGATTCAAAATTTGTAGTTTAGAAATGGATAGGGCATTAGAAATTTGTCTTGAAGAACTTGCAAATAAATAGGCATAAATAGCTATAAAAATTACTGTGATAATTAATGCTGAAATTAATCCAAAACTATAAATCTCTGGTAAGTAAAATTTAGGGCCTAAATCAAGTGGAATAAAATAAAAATTTAATAATATGATAATTAGAATAGATATTGTCGAGAGAATAACAGTCATTAATGCTGGTAGATATGAAGCTGATGTAATGACTGGTGCTAAAATTAGTATGGAAAATGGATTAATAATTCCACCAGTCAGAAAAAGCAAAAAACCTAATTGTAACGTATCAAAAAGTAAATAAGAAAATGCTTTTGAATTACTTATAGATTTATTCTTTCTTTCTTCATAGTAAGAATAAAAATTTACTCCTACAGATAATAAAATTATTGAAAGAGTTTCGAAAAAAGGAATTTGAATTTTTATAATAAATGATACAAATAAAACTGCTAATACTTGACCAAATATTGCTATCCATCTAATTTTAATTAGATTTCCAAGTAAGATGGTGTTCATTAAAAATTAAATATCAAGATTAGCAACTTTTAATGAATTTTCAGCTATAAATTTTTTTCTTGCGTCTGTTTCACCACCCATTAGATCTTCAAATGCTTTATTTGCAGCATCAACTTCATTTATTTTTACTGACAAAAGTACTCTTTCATTTTGATCCAATGTGGTTTCCCATAATTGATCTGGATTCATTTCTCCTAATCCCTTGTATCTATTAATTTGAAGACCTGACTTACCTATATCTAATATTTTATCAATTAAGTCTAAAGGTCCAAAAATCTTGAATTCTTCATCTTTGTGATTTAGAATACCACTTCCTGTATCTTTAAGTCGATAAAAGATCTCCATTAGTTGATCTTTAAGTTCATTCAGTGCTTTTGCTTCTGGTGTAATTACAAAATTTTCATCTATAATATATTTTTCAGTAAATCCCCTTATTGTTCTTTCAAATAAAATTGAGTTATTTTTATGATCTACTTTCCAGTTTTTTTGAGAAATATTTGAAATTAAGTTTAATCTTTGTTGAAGATATTTTGCTATTTCTTGACCAATATTATTGTTTGTAAGATTTCTAATATCTAAAGCTCTAACAATTGCTGCATGTTCAATAATATCACTATTATCAACTCTTCTTAACAAAGGCATAACTAAATTTTTTGTTTTCTTTGATAGATAAATTATTTGCTTTAGTTCTTCTCCAGCAACTTTAGTGCCCTGAGTGTTTTCAAAAATAGTGTTTTTTAAACCTTCTTGAATTAAATAATCTTCTAAATCACTATCATCTTTTTTATATACAGTAGAGTTTCCTTTCTTAAGTCTATATAATGGAGGTTGTGCAATATATAGTTTGCCTGTATCTATAATTGGTTTCATGTGTCTATAAAAAAAAGTTAATAATAGTGTTCTAATGTGACTACCATCAACATCTGCATCAGTCATAATAATTATTTTATGATATCTCATTTTAGAAACATCAAACTTGCCTTCAATTTTATTTTGATTAGCATCATCAGTTGGATTCCCAACTCCTGCACCAATGGCTGTAATTAAGGCTCCTATTTCATTGCTTGTCAAAACTTGCTTATCATTTGCTCTTTCTACATTAAGTATTTTGCCCCTTAAGGGTAGAATAGCTTGATTTTTCCTATCTCTTCCTTGTTTAGCTGAGCCACCTGCTGAGTCACCCTCAACTATAAATAATTCCGATAATTCTGGATTTTTCTCTTGGCAATCAGCTAGTTTACCAGGAAGAGAAGTATTTTCTAAACCTGTTTTTCTTCTAGTTAATTCTCTAGCTTTTCTTGCAGCTTCTCTGGCATTTGAAGCCTCTATAATCTTATCAATTACTTTCTTAATTTCTGAAGGGTTTTCTTCTATCCATTGTTCTAATTTATTTAAACTAGTCGATTCAATAACAGGTCTAACTTCAGAAGATACGAGCTTATCTTTAGTTTGACTTGAAAATTTAGGATCTGGTAATTTTACTGATATTATACATGTTAAACCTTCACGAGCATCTTCACCTGTAATATTACTAGAATTTTTTACATTCTTATTTACGTAATTCACAATTGATCTAGTAAGCGCACCTCTAAAACCAGCTAAATGAGTACCCCCATCCCTTTGAATAATATTGTTTGTAAAACAAATTGTATTTTCATGATAGCTATCAGTCCACTGCAATGAACATTCAATTGAAATATCGTTTTTTTCTCCATGAAAATATATTGGATTGGGATTAATGAGATTCTTACCCTCATTTAGATATTTTACATATTCCTTAATACCACCTTCATATTTAAAATTAATATTTTTTTCTTCAGATTGTCTCTTATCAGTTAAAAAAATACTTATACCGGTGTTTAAAAATGCTAGTTCTCTAAGTCTTTTCTCTATTGTTTTAAAATTGAAATTAATATCTTTAAAAATTTTTGAAGTTGGAAGAAAAGTAATTTTGGTGCCAGTAAAAAACTGGTTATTAATTTTTTCTGAATCACCAATTACATTTAATTCTTTACTTACTATTCCATTTTCAAATTCAATATTGTGTACTTTACCATCCCTATTAATTTCTAAATGTAGATATTCAGATAAAGCATTAACTACTGAAACTCCAACTCCATGTAATCCACCAGATACCTTATAACTATTTTGATCAAATTTACCTCCAGCATGTAATTCAGTCATAATCAGCTGAGCTGCAGGTATTTTTTCTGTTTTGTGAAGATCTACAGGTATTCCTCTTCCATTATCTGTTATTGTAGCTGTTCCATCAGTATTTAATATCACTTCAATTTTATCACAATAGCCTGCTAATGCTTCGTCTATAGAATTGTCTAGAACTTCATATATCATTTGGTGTAAACCTGAACCATCATCAGTATCACCAATATACATACCAGGTCTTTTTCTAACAGCTTCTAGACCTTTAAGTACTTTAATTGAATCGGAGGAGTATTCAGAATTCATAACTCACTTATATTATAAAATTGTGCATTTGTTGATACAAAAGAAAACAAATTTTTATCAGTACCAGTCAAAAAAAATTGAATTTCAAATCTGTTAATCATGTCCAATAAAATTTGACGATTTTGTTTATCTAAATGTGAACCAATTTCATCAAACAAAAATATTGGATTCATTTTTTTATAATTAACTAAATAGTTGCATTGGGCTAGTAAAACCATCAATACAATGGTTTTCTGTTGTCCTGTAGATAATAAAGATGCATCAAATTCATTGTTAACAATTGAAATAATATCTGATCTATGGGGTCCAATTTTAGTTCCACCAAATTGTTTATCATTTAAACGTGAATTTTGTAAATTTGATAAATATTCTTCAAAATTGATATCATTATTTAAAAAACTATCTTTAACTTCTAACTTGATCTCAAATTGAAAGTTGTGATTTTGTTTCAAATTTTGTAACTCGACATTTAGAGTGTTCAATTGTAAGTTTCTTAATTTGTATATCTCTAAACCTAATGTACAAATTTCAGCCTCAATACGGTTTAACCAATCATCATCAAAATTATATGATTGAAGTATTTTATTTCTTTCAATTAAAGATTTTTTATATTTATTCATCAATATATTGTAATCATTTCTGCTAGAAAAAATTAATCTATCTATAAAATTTCTTCTATAAGAAGGTGATGATTGAAACAATCTTTCCATCTCTGGTAAAAATATCAAGTATGAAATAGATTGATTTAGAAAACTTAGAGAATCTTTTGATGAATCATTATTTATTTTAATAATTTTTTTAAATTTCTCATTTTTTTGTTCAGCAAATATTTCAATGTTAAACACATTTTTTTGTATTTCTAAATTATTTTTAATCAAAAAATTCTCTTCTTGTTTTTTTATCAAATTTTTAATATTTGAGTTTCTTAATCCTCTGCCTTTAGCAATTAAAGAAATCCCCTCTAAGATATTAGTTTTACCACAACCATTATTACCAAATAAAATATTTAATTTATTGTCAAATGAAGTCTTAAAATTTTTAAAATTTCTATAATTATAAAATTCTATATTTTTTATTTTTGCCAAATGTTAAACTCTCATTGGCATTAAAACATATACAAGGTTTGAATTGGAGTTCTCTTGAGCAATTACTGGAGATTTATTGTCTTTTAAACTAATTGATATTTCATTATCATCTAAATTATTAATTATATCCATTATATATTTTGAATTAAAACCAATTTCAATTTCATCACCTTCATATTCTATCTTTAAATCTTCTGAAGCAGTACTGCTTTCGTTGTTAATAGTGTTTAAATTTAGAACATTTTGTAATAATTTAAACTTGATTACAGGTGATTTTTCGTTAGCTATTGTACTCACTCTGTCTACGGCAGATAATAATTTACCTCTATTAATTTTTAAAATATTTTTGTTATCCTTTGGAATAACTCTTTTATAATCAGGAAAGCTTCCATCAATCAATTTAGAAATAAAAATTATATCTCCAATAATGAAGACTATTTTATTTGAACTAATAGAAATTTTAATTTCACTGTCTATTTCTGATAATAATTTTGATAATTCATAAATTGTTTTTTTTGGTATTATTACTCCTGAAAAATTATCTAATTGCCCTTCGAGTTTGTGACTAAACTTGGCTAGTCTATGACCATCAGTGCCAACTAAAGTAAGTATATTTTTATTTTCTTCATTTGTAACATTAAAATATAAACCATTTAAAAAATACCTTGTTTCTTCATTAGAAATAGCAAATTTTGTTTTATCTATTAACTTAAAGATAATTTTTGAATTTAAGACAATATTGGCTTCTGTATAATCCATTTCAATCATTGGATAATCTTCTTTAGGTAAGCATGCTAAGGAGAATCTTGAACCCTCTGATCTTAATGTAAGCAACTTGCCATTATTAGAAATAATTTCTATTTCACTAGTGTCATCTATTTTTCTGACAATATCATAAAGTATTTGTGAATTAATAGTAGTAGCTCCATTTTCCATAACATTACAATTAATTTTTTCTACTAATGATATATCCATATCTGTTGACGATAATATAAGTTGGTTATTTTTAGCTTCAATTAAAATATTTGCTAAAATTGGAAGTGAATTTTTTTTATCAACTATACCTTGTAAATGCGATAATGTTTTAAAAAAAATTGAGCGTGATATTTTAAATTTCATATCTAAACATATGATAAAAAGAATTAAGAATCTATCAGTCTTTTTAATAATTCTAGATCTTCATTAAAATTAACATCAGATAGCTTAAGTTCTTCTATTTTTTTAACGGCGTGCATTACAGTTGTATGATCTCTGCCTCCAAACTTCCTTCCAATCTCTGGTAAAGATCTTGATGTTATAGATTTTGCAAGATACATTGCAATTTGTCTTGGTCTTGCAACAGATCTTGATCTTCTAGGTGAATGCATGTCAGTAATTCTAATATTAAAATGCTCAGCAACCTTTTTTTGTATTTCTTCTATAGTAATTTTTTTGTTTGATGACTTTAATAAATCTTGAAGAACGAGTTGAGCAGTTTCAACAGTAATTGAAGTTCCCACTAAAGTTGCATGTGCTACTAGCCTATTAAGCGCTCCTTCCATCTCTCTTACGTTTGAAATAATTCGATGTGATAGAAACTCTAAAACTTTTGGAGGTATTTCTACTCCCCTTTTGTGTGCTTTTTCTATTAGTATCCCTAGTCTTAACTCATAAGTTGTTGGGTGGATATCTGCAACTAAACCACAACCAAGTCTAGATTTTAATCTTTCTTGAACTCCATCAAGATCAGTTGGCGTTTTATCTGCAGAAATAACAATTTGTTTATTTTGCTCTATTAATGCATTGAAGGTATGAAAGAATTCTTCTTGAGTATTATCTTTGCCACTAATAAACTGAACATCATCTATCATTAAAACATCAATTGATCTAAATTGTTCTTTAAAAGCTGATGTATCCTTGTATCTTAATGCACGTACAAATTGATACATAAATTTCTCAGCTGAAAGGTAAATAACTTTTCTTTCAGGTTGTTGCTGTTTTATTTTCCAACCTATTGCATGCATAAGATGTGTTTTTCCTAAACCTACTCCACCACATAAAAAAAGTGGGTTGAAAGTAATTTTATCAGCTTCTGATACTCTCTGAGATGCTGCAAAAGCTAGTTCGTTAGGTTTGCCAACAACAAAGTTTTCAAAGGTAAATCTAGGATCCAGAGGAGCTCCAAATTCATTAGGATACGTAGAGGATTGATTGGATCTTAAATCCATAGTTGATTTCCAATGATTGTCACTACTTTTAATTGTTCTAGTTGTACCAGGAACTATCCTACCCCCTGAAGGCTTAACTACAAATTTTATTGTATCTATTTTGGTTTCTTGGTTTTTGGCTTCACTTTTAATTTTATCGGAGTAATTGTTTACTATCCAATCTCTTAAAAATTTAGTAGGAACAGAAAATGTAATTGTTGTCTCTTCCAACGAAACATAATTTAAATGCTTTAACCAATTATTAAATGCTGATTCACCTACGTTTTTTTTTATATTCTTTTTAAAGGATAACCATTTACTTTCATCAAACGTAGCAGACGTATTATCCATTTTCCCCCAACACGACGATTTTTTACTTTATTAATTTTACGCAAAAAATCAAAAGACGTAAAATTGAATCACCAAATTAAATTACTTAATCAATACCCTTTAAGTATTTTTAGCAAGAAGAAAAGTGAAAAAATAAAAAAAAATTTATTTTTTTGAAATATGTTTTGATAAAGAGGATAACTTTCTGGATATGTATTCCTTTTTGAAAATACCTTTTTTTGACGCTTTAGCCATTATTGAGTTGACACTACTAAAGGATTTTTGAATTTCTTCCTCATTTTTTGCTTCGACAGAAGATTTAAATTTATTTAGAGCGTTTCTAAACTTAGATAGGTATTGAGAATTAACAGTATTTCTAGTTTTGTTCTGCCTAGATCTTTTTTTTGCCGAAACATGGTTAGCCATATGCGTGCTATAAATTCAAAATAAATTAAGTCAATTAATATTTATTAAATAATTACTTATTATTTTGAAGTTTAGGGCAATAAAATGTAGATCTTCCATACTGAACAATTTTTTTGACCTCGTCATTCCCTATTTTTTTTCCTTCTTTGTTATAAACTTTAAAATTAGACTGAAAATTTCCTAATGTACCATCAGTAGATCTATAATCTCTTATACTTGAACCTCCGGATTTAATTGCCTTCTTTAAAATTTTTCTAGTAGACTTAATTAGTTTCATAATGAGACTAATTTTTAAATCTTTACCTAAAATAAGTGGTGAAATTTTAGCATCAAATAATATTTCAGAAGCATAAATGTTTCCTATTCCAGCAATTAATTTTTGATTTAGTAAAATTTGTTTAATTGGTACTTCAGATTTTGAAATTTTTTCAAATATCATTTGTGCAGTAAGATTTGGACTCAGAGCATCTATACCCAAACTTGATATATATGTTTGTTTTTGTAGATCTTGTGTTTGTAATATATCTATAAATCCAAATTTCCTTGGATCATGATAAACAAGTATCTGTTTACTTAAAAAGTATATTACAAAATGATCATGTTTTATTCTTTTGTAGCTTTTACTAATAACTTTTAATCTTCCTGACATTCCTAGATGTATTACTAGGGAATAATCCGTATCTAAATCAATGATAATGAACTTTGCTATGCGTCTTAGGTTGGATATCTTGGAGTTACGTAGTATATTAATTATATTATTAGGAATTTTAAAACGTAGTTTCAATGTATGAATTTTGACATTAGATATTTTTTGATTCAATATTACTCTAAGTCCTTTAATTGTAGTTTCAACTTCAGGTAGTTCCGGCATAATGAAAAAAGATTACAATTTTGGTTATACAAAAGTAAATTCAAAACAAAAGACTAAACTTGTGCAGAATGTATTTTCAAGCGTAGCTCCAAGCTATGATTTAATGAATGATTTAATGAGTTTAGGCATGCATCGATTATGGAAAAAGAGATTTGTAGAGACTGTTGATCTAAAAGAAAATGAAATCATCTTGGATGTTGGTTCTGGTTCAGGTGATATTGCTAGCGAAATTTTAAAAGAAAATTTATCAGCCAGTCTTTATCTTTTGGATTTAAATGAAGAAATGTTATTAGAAGGAAGAAAAAAATTAAAAAAAGATAAAAATATAAAATATTTTATTGGTAATGCTGAAAAGTTAAATTTTGAAAATAATTTTTTTGATAAATATACTATTTCTTTCTGTTTAAGAAATGTGACGGATTATTTATTATCTATAAAAGAGGCTTACAGAGTTCTTAAACCTGGTGGTAAATATTGTTGCTTAGAATTTAGTACACCTAAATCATCTTTGATATCAAGTTCATATAAAATTTATAAATCAAAGATTTTACCTCTGTTAGGAGAAATAGTTGCTAAAGATAAGAATGCTTATAACTATTTAAGTGAAAGTATTGATTTGTTTCCATCACAAGAAGAACTTAGCAAAAATCTAAGTGATTGCGGATTTACTAAAGTCGAAACTATTAATCTATTTAATGGAATTGTAGCTATACATACTGGCTATAAACTGTAATGAATAAAATTTTATTAATAATTACTGGCTCTATTGCTGCATCTAGATGTAAAGAAATTATTGCTCTACTGAATATTAATGAAGTTAAAATTAGCTGCATTCTAACTAAAGAGGCAAAGAAATATGTAAAAATGTCAGATATAAAAAAATTACTTAAAAATAGAATATTTACTGATGAAGATGAGAAAAAAAATAAGATGCTTCATATTAATTTATCAAGAGATAATGATATAATAGTTATGTGTCCAGCAACAGCTAATTCTATTGCAAAATTTGCAAATGGATATGGAGATAATTTAGCTTCTAATACGTTGCTTGCTTCAAATAAAAAAATTTTGTTTGTCCCCGCAATGAATAGTTTTATGTGGCATAATAAAATTAATCAAAAAAATGTGAGATTATTAAAAGATAGCGGTCACGAGTTTATTGGCCCTACAGTTGGAAATCTAAAGTGTGGAGAATTTGGTTTAGGCAGAATTGATAACTCAAAAAATATAGTAAATAGAATCTTAAACAAACTAGAAAATGTTAATTTGTTAAAAAATAAAAAATGCCTAGTAACTGCAGGACCAACAATTGAAATGATTGATCCAGTTAGGTTTATTTCAAATCAATCTTCTGGGAAACAAGGCTATGAAATTGCTTCACAATTAGTTTTATATGGAGCAAATGTAACCTTGATATCTGGACCAACAAATTTAGATCCTCCACCAAATTTGAAATTTATTCAAATAAAAACAGCAAACGAAATGTATCAAAAAATTAGAAAAATTTCTAAAATTGATATAGGAATTTTTACCGCTGCAGTATCTGATTTCAAAAATAAAAATATAAATAAATCCAAGATTAAAAAAAATGAAAAATTAAATATTAGTCTTTATAAGAATATTGATATTTTAGAAAAAATTGGAAAAAACAAAACTCAAAGGCCTAAATTTTTAGTTGGTTTTGCCGCAGAAACGGGCAGCATTGATAATGCCAAAAAAAAACTAGTTGATAAAAATTGTGATATGATGGTTTACAATAAAATCGATAGTAAAAATAAAGTTTTTGGTTCAGATTATAATCGAATATCAATAATTACAAAAAACCAGATAAAAAAATTTAAGAAAATGACAAAGGTAAATTGTGCAAAGCAAATTATAAAACAAATTTATAATTCTATATAGAATTATGAATAATTACTCTGAAGAAGAATATAAAATTTTCAGTAGATTATTTATTTTAAAAGAATTTTCTGAAGAGAACCTAAAAAAATTATCAAATATAAAAATTGGTATTGTGGGTATGGGAGGTATAGGATGTCCTCTAAGTCAATATTTAGTCAACTCTGGAATAAAAGAATTGTTAATAATAGATGGAGACATTGTTGAAAAAAGTAATCTTAATAGACAAATTTTGTTTAATTCAAATGATATTGGAAGAAAAAAAGTTGATATAGCAAAAAATAAATTACGATTAATCAATACTGAATGTAAAATTCATACTATTGACGAAAATATTAATTCTTCAAATTTAAATTCTTTAAAAGAATGTTCTATAATTGTTGATGCAACTGATGATTGGGTAAGTTCTAAATTATTAAATGAATATTGTCTTAAAAACTCAATAAATTTTTTATATTCCTCTGCATTAAGACACGATTTACAAATAATTCTTTTCAATAATTCAGATAAAAATAATCATCTATGTTTAAATTGTATCTTTCCTAATAAAGATGAAGTTGATCTTCCAAGATGTGATGTAGTAGGTATTTCAGGTATTTCTGCAGGGTTAGCAGGTTTGATTACTGCTCAAAAAATAATTAATTTCTATTTAAATTTAAAGGATGAAACTAATATAATGACAATATCTGATGGAAAAAAATTAAGCATTGATAATATTGTTATTAAAAGTAAACATGATTGTTATTTAAAATCAGTTTAAGTTAATTGATAAATACATAAAAAAAGTTTAATTAAAATTATGAAACAAAATTCATTTACATACGATCAATTAATTGACTGTGCAAAAGGTGTTCTTTTTGGAAAAGGTAATGCACAACTTCCAATGCCTCCTATGTTAATGTTTGACAGAATTACTTCAATAAATGAGGATGGAGGAGTATTCGCTAAAGGTGAGGTTATTGCGGAATTAGATATTAAAGAAGACTTATGGTTTTTTGAATGTCATTTTAAAGATGATCCAGTAATGCCGGGTTGTTTAGGTTTGGATGCTATGTGGCAATTACTCGGTTTTTATTTAGGATGGCTTGGTCAACCAGGAAAGGGTAGAGCTTTAGGAGTTGGTGAAGTTAAGTTTACTGGTCAGGTATTACAAAAAGTCAAAAAAGTAACTTATCATATATCTCTTAAAAGACTTATACTAAGAAAATTGATTTTAGGAGTTGGAGATGGTGTTTTAAAAGCTGATGGTGAAACAATTTATGAAGCTAAAGATATGAAAGTCGGTTTATTTTCACCTGAGAAATAAGTAATGAATAGAGTAGTAGTAACAGGTTTAGGTATAGTATCATGTATTGGTAATAATCAATCGGATGTTATAGACAGTCTTAAAAATTTGAAATCTGGGATAACAAGTGCAGAAGAGTATGAGGAGTTTTCTTTTAGAAGTCTTGTACACGGTAAACCAAATATAGATATTAGTAACGAAATTGATAGAAGATTACTAAGGTTTATGGGTGATGGAGCTGCCTACAACTATATTGCGATGAAAGATGCTATAGACGACTCAGGGCTGGAGGATAGTGATATTTCAAATGAAATGACTGGTATAATTGTTGGTTCAGGTGGTCCATCTACGCAAAATTTATTTAAGTCTTCTGAAATTGGAAAAAGTTCGGGTTCAAAAAAAATTGGACCATTTATGGTGCCAAGAGCAATGTCTAGTACAAATTCTGCAACTCTTGCGACTCCTTTTAAAATTAAAGGAGTTAACTATTCAATTACTTCAGCATGTTCTACAAGTTCACATTGTATTGGTAATGCGTACGAGCTAATTCAGATGGGAAAACAAAACATTGTTTTTGCTGGAGGAGGTGAAGAGCTCCATTGGACTTTATCAATTTTATTTGATGCAATGGGTGCTTTGTCATCCAAATATAATTCTACTCCAAACAAATCTTCAAGGGCATATGATGCAGATAGAGATGGATTTGTAATTGCTGGTGGGGGTGGAACTTTAGTACTTGAAGAATTAGAGCATGCAAAAGCTAGAGGTGCTAAAATATATGGTGAAATAACAGGATATGGAGCAACCTCAGATGGATACGATATGGTACAGCCTTCTGGAGAAGGAGCAGAAAGATGCATGAAGCAAGCATTAAAAAATATTGATGGTAAAATTGATTATATAAATACACATGGAACAAGCACTCCAATAGGAGATGTAAAAGAATTGGAAGCAATCAAAAATGTTTTTGGTTCAAATATTCCTAAAATGAGTTCAACAAAATCTTTGACTGGTCATTCTTTAGGAGCAACTGGTGTACATGAAGCAATTTATAGTTTATTGATGATGAAAAATAATTTTATTAGTGGCTCTGCTAATATTGAAAATCTCGATGATAGTGCCAAAGATTATAATATTCTTTTAAAAACGGAAAATGACGTTGAAATTGAGCATGTTATGTCGAATAGTTTTGGCTTTGGCGGTACAAATGCAACATTAGTATTTTCAAAATATCATGCTTAAAAATAAAAAAGGTTTAGTATTTGGTATTGCAAATAATCATTCAATTGCATGGGGAATAGCAAAACAACTAGCTCAAAATGGTGCTGAAATAGCTATTGGTTATCAAAATGAAATATTATTGAAAAGAGTGAAACCACTTTCTGAAGAAATTAATTCAAAAATATTAATAGAATGTGATTTTAATAATGATGACTCAATAAACAAATCTGTAGAAATTATAAAAAAAGAATGGGGCACAATTGATTTTATAATTCATGCTGTTGCATTTGCAGATAAGTCAGAGTTAAATGGTAGATATGTTGATACTACGAAGGATAATTTTATTAATTGTTTGGAAATATCATGTTTTTCTTTAACTAGTCTTGCAAGAAATTTTGAACCTATAGTGAATGATGGAGGAAGTATTCTCACCCTTACTTTTTACGGGTCAAATAAAGTAATACCAAATTATAATTTAATGGGAATTGCAAAAGCCGCTTTAGAAACAAGTGTAAAATACTTAAGTGTGGATTTAGGTACAAAAAATATTCGTGTTAATGCAATCTCAGCAGGACCTATGAGAACAATTGCTGGTGCAGCAATAAATAATGCTAGGGAGGTGTTTAAATTTACAGAAGAACATTCAGCATTAAAACGAAATGCAAAACTAGATGAAATTGGTAAATCTGCTTTATACTTTGTTAGTGATTTATCTTCTGCAGTTACTGGTGAAGTACATTATGTTGACTGTGGTTACAATATTATTGGAATGCCTAATAAGTTCTAAAATTTTCCCAATAAATCTATAGGATTATCAACAAAAATACTATCAACACCTATGGAGAAAATATCATTAGCACTAGATAAATTTATATTTTTATCTGAATAAACAGTTATTGCCATATTGGATTCTTTAATTTTTTTTATAATATCAGCAGTAACAAGATCTATATTTAATCCACAAATTTTTAAATCATGATTAATTGATAAACTAATCAAATCATCAATATTATATTCTTTAAAATCATCTAATAAAAAACTACGTATGGATTGAGGGTAAAGTTTTGAAATTTCTAAAATAGAAATCATATCAAATGAGGAGAAAAAAATATCTATTTGAGTAATATTTTTTATAATTTTATATATTTGATAAACATTTTCTTTTTCAAACTTTTTATTGGGTTTTAATTCGATATTTAAATTACCATTATAATTATTACACAATTTAAGAATATCTTCTAACTTTGGAACAAAAATATTTGTATTTTCTTTATAAAAAAATTTTCCCGCATCAAGTTTTTTTATGTTCTCATAATCATAATCAATTGCAAGCCCACTTCCATTAGTAGTTCTATCAAGTGTGTCATCATGTAATAAAATTGGTACTCTATCTTTAGAAATCTTAACATCTATTTCTACAAAACTTAAACCTAAATCGAATGCCTTTAAGATAGATTCAAAAGTGTTTTCTGGACACAGATCTTTTACACCTCTGTGCCCAATTAATTTAGGTAATTTAAGCGTTTTCTTCTGCGTCAACTGCTTTCATAGAAAGTTTTATTTTTCCTCTTGAGTCGATATCCAACACTTTTACTTTAACGATATCTCCTTCACTAATAACATCTTCAACTTTCTCCACTCTTTCATTTTTTAATTGACTAATATGAACAAGACCATCTGTAGATCCCATGAAATTAACAAAAGCACCAAAGTCCATTATCTTTATAACTTTACCATCATAAATTTTACCAATCTCTGGCTCTTCGACAATACCTTTAATCCATTCTAACGCATCATTTCCAGACTTTTGATCTACAGCTGCAATACTCACTAAGCCTTCATCATTGATTTCAATTTTAGCTCCAGTTGTTTCAGATATTTCTCTAATAACTGCTCCACCTTTACCAATAACTTCTCTAATTTTATCTTTGTTTATTTGTAAATTAGTTATTGTTGGCGCGTATTGAGAAATCGATTGGTTAGGTTTATCAATAGCTTTAGCCATTTCACCAAGTATATGGAAGCGTCCATCTTTAGCTTGTGCTAATGCTTCTTCCATAATTTCAGCTGTTATACTGGTTATTTTAATATCCATTTGTAATGAAGTTATTCCTTCAGAAGTTCCTGCAACTTTAAAATCCATATCACCAAGATGATCTTCGTCACCAAGTATGTCTGATAATATCACATATTTATCGTTCTCTTTAATTAAGCCCATCGCGATACCTGCTACTGGTCTTTCTAAAGGTACTCCTGCATCCATTAAAGACATTGAGGTGCCACAAACAGTTGCCATAGAACTAGACCCATTGGATTCTGTGATTTCAGATACAACTCTATAAGTGTAAGGAAACTTTTCTTTTGAAGGTAACATTGGGTGAATAGCTCTCCAGGCTAATTTTCCATGTCCTATTTCTCTTCTACTGGTAGAGCCTACTCTTCCAACTTCTCCTACAGAGTAAGGTGGAAAATTGTAATGAAGCATAAAATTCTCTGTATATTCACCATCAATTGCATCTATTCTTTGCTCATCTTGTCCAGTTCCCAAAGTTGAAACTACAAGAGCTTGTGTTTCTCCTCTTGTAAATAATGCAGACCCGTGAGTTCTTTCTAGAACTCCAGTTTCACACACAATTGGACGAACTGTTTTAGTATCTCTTCCATCAATTCTATTACCAGTATTAATTAATTCCCCTCTAACTATATCTTTTTCTACATTTTTTATTGCATCTGAAACCAATACTGGTGAGAGTGTTTCACTTACAAATTTTTCAGAAATTTCATTTCGTAACGAAGATAATTTTTCTGATCTTTTTTGTTTTTCAGTTATTTTATAAGCATTTATAAAACCTTTACCAAAGTCTTGGTTGATCTTAGATGGTAGATTTTTAATTTCTTCATCTTTTTCTTTAAGTTCCCAAGGTTCTTTTGCCGCTTTTTTAGCTAAGGAAATTATTGCTTCAATAACTGTTTTATAATTTTCTTGACCAAGAACTACTGCATCTAGCATTTGTTTTTCTGAAAGCTCGTAAGCTTCAGACTCGATCATTAGTACACCTTCCTTAGTTCCTGCCAATACTAATTCTAGTTTAGAATTTGATAATTGACTCTTAATCGGGTTAACAACAAACTCATCGTCTATAAAACCAATCTTAATTGCTCCAAGTGGGCCTAAAAATGGTAAACCAGATAAAGTTAATGCAGCACTTGCTGCTACCATTGCTACAACATCTGAGTCATTTTCTTGATCATGTGATAATACAGTACAAGTAACTTGAGTCTCATTTTTAAAATCTTTATGAAATAGAGGTCTAACTGGTCTATCAATTAATCGAGAAACTAATGTTTCTTTTTCAGTTGGTCTAGCCTCTCTTTTAAAAAAACCACCGGGTATTTTTCCTACAGAGTAATATTTTTCTTGATAATTTACCGTTAAGGGAAAAAAATCCATATCAGGATTTGCTTCTTTTGCAGCAACTACATTGCACATAACTGTCGTACCACCATAAGTGGCTATAACTGTTGAGTCAGCTTGTCTTGCTATTTTTCCTGATTCTAATTTAAGTTTTCTTCCAGCCCATTCAATTTCAACATTTTTCACATCAAACATAATTTTTATTTTTCCTCTTTTTTTAACCTCTAATATTTAATTTTTTTATTAAATCTGAATATTCAGATTTATTTTTTTTAGATAAGTAATTTAATAGTTTTTTTCTTTTATTAACTAATGATACTAGTCCTCTTTTTGAATGATTATCTTTATTGTGAGTCTTAAAATGTTCAGTTAAATTTTTTATTCTTTCTGTTAAAACTGCTATCTGAACACCTGCTGATCCAGTATCTTTTTCATTTTTAGAAAATTCATTAATAATATTTTTTTTATTTTCTTTTGTTATCGACATCGGTTCTCCTATATTAATATTTTATTTGGTTTAAACAAATTACCATCTAATTTGCCTATTGAGACAATGTCTCCTTTCTTAAATAAAAAAATATTTTTTTTATCTAAGTTTATTGACGAAGGATTTATAATTTTTCTTTCATCAATTTTAATAGATCTTCCAAAAGATAAATTTTCAATATCTAATTTTTCTTCAATTTCATAAGCCAAGATGTCGTCCAGCATAGAAATTGTAGTGGAGATACAATTAATTTCTTCGTGCGTTTGTCCTATTTTTAGAAGATCGTCCAGTAAAATCGAATTTTTTTCACTGAATTTACCTACTTTTGACCTTTTCAATGAAGAAATGTGACCATATGTTTTAAGATCTATGGCTAAATCACGAGCTAGACTTCTGACATAAAAGCCCTGACCACATAAAATTTTAAATGATGTTTTGTTTATACTATGGTCAGTAATATACAAATCTTCTATAAAAACTTTTTTTGGTTGAATTGTAAATTTTTTATTTTCTCTAAATAATTTATAAGCTCTTTTACCATTAATTTTAACTGCCGAAACTTTGGGAGGTATCTGATTTATAAAACCAATATACTTAATAATTTTTTTTTCTATTTCTTTTCTTTTAGGTAGGTAATTTGATTCAAATAAAATTTTACCCTCAGCATCATCTGTTGTGGTTTGAGCTCCCCATGTTATTACAAACTCATATTCTTTATTCATAGTACTAATAAATGGAATTAGTTTTGTTGCTTTTCCTATAGCAATTGGTAAAACACCTTCTGCCATAGGATCTAAAGTGCCTGCATGACCAATTTTTTTGATTGAAAATTTTTTTTTGATAGAATTAATGGCTTTAAAAGATGTAATATTTTTGGGTTTATATAAATTTATCCAACCTTGTTTTGAAATCATTACTTAATATCTCTAAGGACATTTTTGTTTAATAATAGATTTTCAATTTTTTCTGCCTCATCAAATGTATCATCTAAATAAAAAGATAGCTTTGGTGTAAATTTTGAATTAATTTTTGCTTTTGATAGAAATTTTTGAAAAATATATTTTCTATCTTTCAAAACTTTTAAAATATGTATTTTGTCTTTACCACCTAGAGGCATAAAATATACATTTGCAATCTTTAAATCTTTAGACATTCTTACAAATGATATTGTAATTGACGAAGAATTAATATTTTCGTCAAAAAAATCTTCTTTTAGTAAACAATCGCTAAGTAATGATCTTATGAGCTCACCGAATCTAATTTGCCTTTGAGTATCCATTGTAATTAAACATTAAAGCTTTCTGCTCGTAGAAACTTCTTCAAATGTTTCTATGATATCGCCTACTTTTATATCACTATAATTTTCTAGCATTACACCACATTCAAAACCAGACTTGACCTCAGATACTTCTTCTTTAAATCTTTTTAGACTGCTAATTTGCCCTTTATGAATTACGATATTGTCTCTTAGAATTCTAATCTGTGATTTTCTTGAAATAAGACCATCTTTAACCATACACCCTGCTATATTTCCAACTTTGGAAATATTAAATACCTCTCTAATCTCTACATTACCTGTAATATTTTCAGAGATATCTGGTTTTAATAAACCAGTTAAAAGATTTTTTACATCATCAATAAGTTCATAGATAATTGAATAATATTTAATATCTACACCATCTCTTTTAGCTATATCTCTTGCATGAGGTAGTGCTCTAACATTAAAACCAACAATAAAACCTCTTCCAGAGCTAGCTAATGTAACATCACTCTCGGTAATTGCACCTACACCTTTGTAAATAACATTAACCTTAACTTCATCGGTTGAGAGTTTAGTTATTGAATTTTCAATTGCTTCTGCTGAGCCTTGAACATCTGTTTTAATTACTATTGGAAGACTTGTTGCTTCACCTTTGTTAATTTGAGCAAACATTTCTTCAACATTAGATTTAGCAACTGTATTTTTTTGAATTTGAAGTTTACTTGCTCTAAATTCTGCAATTTTTCGAGCAATACCCTCACTTTCAACTACAATAAAATCGTCACCAGCTAAAGGATTAGAGTCAAATCCTAAAACTTCAACTGGAACAGCTGGTTCAGCTTGTTTTATATTTTTACCCTTATCATCAATTAAAGCTTTAACTTTACCCCACTCAGATCCGGATACAAATATGTCACTTACTTTCAATGTTCCTTTTTGTACTAAAACTGTTGCAACTGAACCTCTACCCTTTTCAAGTTTAGATTCAATTACTGACCCTCTGGCTTTTCTATTGGGATTAGCTTTGAGATTAAGAAGATCTGCTTGTAAATGAATAGCTTCTTCTAATTTATCTAAATTTGTTCCTTTAGTCGCCGATACTTCTATATCTAAAACTTCGCCACTTAGTTTTTCAACAATTACTTCATGACTAAGTAGTTCATTTCTAACTTTATCAGGATCGGCTCCAGGGAGATCAATTTTATTAATAGCAACTATTATTGGAACCTCCGCAGTTTTTGCGTGGGCAATTGACTCAATTGTCTGAGGTTTAATTCCATCATCTGCAGCCACAACAAGTATAATTATATCAGTTGTTTTAGAACCTCTTGCTCTCATATTTGAGAAAGCTGCGTGACCAGGAGTATCAATAAATGTAATTTTTTTGTTATTATTGTTTGTTTGATAAGCACCAATATGCTGTGTAATACCTCCTGCCTCACCAGACACTACATTACTTTGTCTGAATGCATCAAGTAAAGAGGTTTTACCATGGTCAACATGACCCATGATCGTTACTACGGGGGCTCTTTGAATGAGACTGTCTTCTGGATCTTCAAAATCTTTAATATCATTTAAAACATCATCATCTTTAACTACTGTTACTTTGTGGCCTAATTCTTCTGCAACTAGTTGAGCTGTATCGGACTCCAATGATTGAGTAGCATTTGCCATGACACCCATTTTCATTAAGACTTTAACTACATCTGCTGTTTTCTCAGCCATTCTGTTAGCTAAATCTTGAACAGTGATAAAATCAGGAATTGAAACTTCTCTAGAGATTTTAGCGTCATCTTCCTCGGTTACTGATTTTAATCTTTCTTTTTCTCTGGCTCTTTTTATTTTAGCTAAACTGGGGAATTTATCAAATTCTTGTTCTTCTTGTTCTAGTATTTTTTTAGCATCAGATTTACTAAAATCATCTTCAAGTGGACGAAGAGTTGATTTTTTTTGTTGGGTTTTTTTATCTACAGTTTTTTTATTTTTATTTTCAAAGTTTCTAGTTTTAATAGGTGAGGAAAAGTTTGGTTGTGGTGATGAATTAATTCCTGGCCTAGGTGTTCTTAGACTAGATGATCCTCTGAAATTAGATTGTGTTGTAGATGAACTTTTTTGTTGATTATTTTTATTTTTAAAAACAATTTGTATTGTTTTTTTACTACCAATAGTTCTTGCTTTATCTCCTGCTGGACCAAGATTTTTTCTTATTTGAAGTCTTCCTGATGAAGATAGTTTTAATGGCTTTTTTTTATTACCTTTATCTTTATCCAATTTTAATCCTTATTTTGTTCTTCAGACCAGAAACTTCTTGCTTCCATTATCATATTGTTAGCTATTTCTTCATCAAGATCTAATTCTCTTAATATACCTTCTTCTTTGTCTATAAGTTCGAATGTAGCTAAATCCGCAAAATCATTAACATTGAGAATATTTGATTTTGCTAATTTTGCTAAAATACTGTTATTCATACCATTCAAATTTTTTAATTTTTCATCTTTAATATTTTCATCTATAAGTTTTTGATCCGACTCTGCTTTTTCCTTCACAAAGTTTGTAGATCTATCAATTATTTCTTGAGCTAAAGTAGTATCAAAACCTTCTATTTTTTCTAAATTTTCTAAAGTTTCTGCAGCAATAGACTCAACAGTTGTATAACCATCAGTAACAAGAAGTTGAGCAATAACGTCTTCAACATCGAGTGCCTCGGCTAATAAAATACTTTTTTCTTTAAATTCTTGTTGTCTTCTTTCAGATTCTTCATCCTCAGTTAAAATATCTATTTCTAAACTAGTTAAGTTAGAAGCTAATTTTACATTTTGACCTTTTCTTCCAATTGCTAAACTTAATTGATCATCAGGTATTACAACTTCAACTTTATTTTTTTCTTCATACAAAAAAATCTTACTAACTTCAGCTGGAGCAAGAGCATTGGCTAAAAAAGTAGCTTGATTATCAGACCATGTAACAATGTCTATTTTCTCTCCTTGTAATTCATTTACAACAGCTTGTACTCTTGAACCTCTCATGCCAACACAAGCGCCGACTGGATCTATGGTAGAGTCTTCTGTAAAAACGCTAATCTTAGCTCTTGAACCAGGATCTCTTGCTACACTTTTAACAGTAATAACTCCTTCGTATATTTCTGGTACTTCTTGAAAAAATAATTTTGATAAAAATTGAGGATGTGTTCTTGATAAGAATACTTGGTAGCCTTTTACATCGTTCTTTACTTCGTAAATATAAGCTCTAACTCTATCTCCATTTTTAAATGTTTCTCTTGGAATGAGCTCTTCCCGTTTAATTATAGCTTCACTCTTACCTAAATCTATTATTAAATTTCCAAATTCAGTTCTTTTAACTATACCAACTGCTATTTCACCAACCTTATCTTTATATTCTTCATATTGATTAGATTTATCAGCTTCTCTTACTTTTTGAATTATTACTCCTTTTGCATTTTGTGCTGCAACTCTTCCTAATTCAATAGGTGGCAGTTCTTTAATAATGAACTCTCCTAAACCGATATCTGGATTGATTTTTTTTGCATCTTCTAAAAGAATTTGCCTGGATTGAAACTCTTCCTCGATATTTGCCACAACTTCCAAATAAGAATTAAGTTTAATATCCCCTGTGCTTCTATCAATAGATATTCTTATATCAATCTCTTGGCCATATTTTACTCTTGCAGCTTTTTCTAATGCTTGTTCCATTGCAGAAAAAACTGAATCTTGATCAATATTTTTTTCTTGTGCTACATTGGTAGCAACCTGAAGCATTTCTTCCCTAATTACGTTATATTTTTTTTTAGCCATAGTTATAAAAAAAAGGTGGGATAACCCACCTTAATAATATTGCGTATATTAATATTTGGCAGAATTTCAAGCCTATAATTTTCTCAAAATGAATAAAGATGGTTTTCTTTGAGAATTAATTGCTTTTTTATAATATTTTGTCTCAATATCGAAATAATCCTTTATATGCAGATTCATTTCAGATTGGTTCATCCAGACAAAATAATCCCTACAACTATAAATTGAGTTTAAAATAAATCTTACATATATCGTTGAATCTGTAGCTATATGTATCTCACTATTCTCTTTTAAAGTGTTATGAAGTTTTATTAAAAAATCACTAGTTATCAATCTACGCTTTGCGTGTCGATTTTTTGGCCACGGATCAGGAAAAAATATCCATACAAGGCCAAAACATTCTCTATGTGCACATTCTAGAACATCATATACATTTCCATTATGTAATAGAATATTGTTTATTTCATTCTTTTCAATGTTTTTAAGTAGAATTAAATTTCCATCAATGTATTTTTCACAAGATATAATAACTTTGTCCAAAAATTGATTTGCAAGAAATATACTAGTTTCACCATATCCAGTGCCAACATCTAAAATATAATTTATTTTTTTATCACAATTTTGAAACTTGTATTTGTCAACTGTTTGATAATATTTTTTTAAATCAATTTTTTTCTTGCTTCTTCCTCTTGTTCTCCCAAACAAGCGATTACTATAATTATTACTAATCATTTTTTCTTAAGTAATAGAAAGTAGTAAGTATAAAAATAATAAAGATATAAATTTTAAATATTAAATGAAAATATACAAAATTATTAATTTCTTTAAATATTAATTTGTGTTTAAAACTTTCAGTTTTATTAAATTCGGTTTTATTTAGCACAGTACCATTATTATCTATCACTGCAGATATTCCATTATTTGAAACACGAATAATTGGCTTATTAAACTCTGCAGCTCTAATTTTTGTGAGATAGAAATGTTGATAAGGACCTAAATAATTACCAAACCAAAAATCATTCGTAATATTTACAATAAAATTACTATTGTTATTTAATTTATTTAAAAGCTTCCAATAAAAGACAATTTCATAACAAATCACAGGAATAAAACTTATATTATCAGGTAGATTAATTATTCTTTCAATTTTACCTTTTGAATAATCATTTTGACCAACGATACTCTCTAAAAAGGTCAGTGAATTTCTTAAAGGTAGAAACTCTCCAAAGGGAACGAGAATTTTTTTATCAAAGTAAGTTACATTTACTAAACTGATATTTACTAAACTGTTATAATATTTATTATTTTCATATCTTGTAGCTCCAATAATTAATGTTTGATTTTCTTTTAAAGAATCTTTTATGATATTTACTTCAAGACCATCTATAAGATAAGGAAAATTATTTTCTCCAAATATAAGCAAATCTGCATTACTTTCTTCTATATGTTTTATTATTCTTTGAATTTTTTTCTCAGAAGTTAAAAATTTGTCATTATTTTTAAAATTTAATTGGAAAATTTCCAAATTAATTGTTTTAATTTTATAATTATTTTTTTCTTTGTTAAAATTTGTAATCATTAAAGCAATGATTGGCAAAGCAATAAATAATGACAGATATTTCAATTCTTGTTTAAAGTTTTCTTTAGTTAAAAAAATAAAAGGTATGCAAAAAATCTGAATAATTAAATAACTTGAAAATAATGTTCCAAATAATTTTAGTGAAAATAGTAAATATTCATTACTAGAAAGTAATAATGAAAATGTAAACCAAGGAAATCCATAAAAAAATATTGATATTATATATTCACTAGATGTGAACATTAATGGTATAAGAAAGATCATAGGAATTTTTTTTCCTATTATAAAAACTATAGTAAAGATTAAACCTAAAATTACAGATAAGAGTATTATCAGTAATAAAAATACTAGAAAAAAATTTTTAGTTTCTTCAAAAACAAAAAAAGGATTCTTCATCCAAAATAAATAACTAATAAAAAAACCAAAGCCAAATATTGAGAAATTATTAAAAATATTTTTCTTACTATAATTATCTTTATTTAAATCTAATAAGAAACAAAGAGATGGAAAAACAATAAAACCTAGTGGTAAAAAAAAATATGGAGGAAATAAAAGTGAGGTTAAAAGTCCTAAGATAAAATAAATTAAAATACTCAATTATTTTTATTTACTTCAACAATTTCAATTTTTCTATTGTTTGATTTAATTATCTTGATCCTAAGTTCATCGTTAAAATCAATTACCTCATTGTTTTTTGGTATCCTATTTATTTTTTCATATACAAGACCGCCTACAGAAGAGGTTTCATCATCTTCATTTCTTGGAATATTAATTGAAAAAAATTCTTCCAAGTCTTCCACTCTATAACTAGCGTCTACAGTTATTGAATTATCTGATTTTTTATATACTAATTCTTCATCGTCTTCAGCGTCATGTTCATCTTCAATCTCACCAACAATTTCTTCAACTAAGTCTTCTATTGTTACTAATCCATCAACACCTCCAACTCCATCAACAACTAGCCCTATATGAATTCTAGATGATCTCATGGTTTTTAGTAAATCTAAAATCGGAGATTTTGGAGCAACATATAATACATCTCTAATTATTTCGCTCATCTGAAATGTATTCTGTGATGATTTAATAAAATCTTTTATATGAAAAAAACCAATTACATTATCAATATTTTTTTTGAATACTGGAATTCTAGAATGTCCCTCTTCCTTAATAACTTCTAAAATTTCGTTGTAAGATTTATCATGGTCTAAGGCTACTATTTCACTTCTAGGTATCATTAAATCTTCAACACTTTTTTCATTTAAATTTACGATGTTTTTAATTAGATTTTTTTCATTATTATCATTTAGATTTTCGATATCTTTATTATTTTCGTCATTAGCAATAAAATTTAAGATATCTTCTTTTGTTGAGTCATTAGATAATAATTTTTTAATTATCCAATTTTTCCAGCTCGATGATTTATCAGCGTTATTTGTATTCATTAAGTTGTATAAGGATTATTAATGCCAAATAATCCTAAAATTTTTATCTCCTCTTTTTTCATTTTTTTAAAATCTAAATTTTTTTTATGATCATATCCGTTAATATGCAATAAGCTATGGATTAATAGATGGTTAAAATGATCATATATGCTAATTTTGTTCCTACGTATAAATTTTTCAATAGTATCAATTGAGAAAAAAATATCACAATATAAAATTTTTCCAACATTTTTATATGAAATCTTAGAAATAAAAGTGAGAACATCTGTGTCTGATTGACTATTTTTATAGATTTTATTAAGTTTTATCATTTTTGATTTATCTGTTAAAATAATATTTAGTTCAAATCTATAATCTCTTTTAAAATAAGAGCTCATCTTATTTATTGTCTTTTGTGTAATAGTCTTAATTTTAGGTATTCGCCTTGGCCATTTTTTTGATTGAGAAAAAAAATCAACTTTTATGTTTTTCATATGCATTAATAATTTTTTTAACTAAATCATGTCGAACAACATCCTTTTCTGATAATTCAATAAAACCTATATCATCAACTTTGTTTAATTTTTTTAATGCATCTTTCAGGCCTGAATCTTTTTCGCTTACAAGATCAATTTGGGTAATATCTCCTACAACTACCATTTGACTATTTCTACCTAATCTTGTTAAAAACATTTTCATTTGTGTTTTTGTTGTATTTTGAGCTTCATCTAAAATTATAAAACAATCTTCAAGGGTTCTTCCTCTCATAAAAGCAATAGGTGCTATTTCTATTGTGTTGTTAAGTAATTTTTTTTCTACCTGTTCATAAGGTAACATTGAATATAAAGCATCGTAAATTGGTCTCAAAAAAGGATCTACTTTTTCTTTTAAATCTCCTGGGAGAAAACCTAATTTTTCTCCAGCTTCAACAGCTGGTCTTGATAAAATAATTTTATTTACTTTGCCATCTTGAAGGGCTGAAACTGCTTTAGCAACAGCAAGATAAGTCTTTCCTGTACCAGCAGGACCAATAGCAAATGTAATATTTTTGGTATTTAGTAATTGAAGATATTTATTTTGTATTTCAGTTCTTGGTATAATTTTTCTTTTTTTAGTTTGAATAAATAAATCCATCTTTTTGTCTGACTTAATATTCATAGATATTAAACTTTTATTATCTCTAATTCTATCCTCATCTATTTCAGCACCATTTTGTGCTTCTTTAAATAAATTAAGAATAGTTTTCTTAGTTTCAAAAATTGATTTTTTATTACCTGATATTTTAATTTTGTTTCCACGGTATTGGATTTTAACTTGATTAATTTGTTCTATAAGAGATAAGTTTCTATCATTGATACCAAATAAGTTACTTAAAATTGTATTATCTTCTAATTCTAATTCTAAATTTTCGTTTGTATTTACTATATCTGACATTCAAGTGCAAAGTTAGTTGAGTCTGTAATTTTTACATTCATAATTTGATTTAAGAGATCTTTTTTAGAGTTAATAAATGTACTTTGATTGTAGATTGTGCGACCTATAAATTGATCTTTATGCCTGCCTACCTTTTCAAATAATACTTCCATCCCTTTATTAACAAATGATTTATTAAAATTTATTTGTTGTTGTGTAAGTAAAGATTGCAAAGCGCTTAACCGTGCTTTTTTATCTAACAAACTAATATTATCTTTGTTTTGAGCAGGTGTTCCTGGTCTTGGACTATAAATAAATGAATAAGCAATAACAAAATTTACTTTTTCAATAAATTTCATTGTATCTTCAAAATCTTTATCCGTTTCTTCCGGGAAACCAACAATAAAGTCTGAAGAAAGAGCAATATCTGGGCGAACACTTCTTATTTTTTCAACTATTTTTAAATAATCATCAACTGTGTGTTTTCTATTCATTTTTTTTAAAATTTTATCTGAGCCAGATTGAATAGGAAGATGAAGAAAAGGCATAAGCTTTGAATTATCAGCATGGGCGTTTATAAGAGAATCTTTCATATCGATAGGATGAGATGTCATATATCTAATCCTCTTAATTTCTTCAATTTCACTGATTTTATTAATTAAATAAGCTAGATCTTTTGATTTTCCATCAGAGGCAATACCGTGATAAGCATTAACATTTTGACCTAGTAAAATTATCTCTTTTATTCCATTTGATACATATTTTTTTGTTTCTTCTACTATATCATCAACTGGTCTAGAAAATTCAGGTCCTCTTGTATATGGCACTACACAAAAAGAACAAAACTTATCACACCCTTCTTGAATCGATAAAAATTCAGAAGATAAATTAGAAGAATTGAAAATTAAGTTTTTAAATTTTTCATTTTGTAAAAACTCACTATTTTCTATTTCATCCACTTTATCTATCATATCAGGTAATTTGTGATATGATTGAGGTCCAACAACATAGTCAACTGAAGGAGATCTTTTTTTTATCTCGAGTCCCTCAGCTTGTGCTACACAACCGGCAACTACTAATTTCATGTTCTGTTTTTTATCTTTAATCTTTTTTACTCTGCCAATATCAGAATAAACTTTTTCAACTGCCTTTTCTCTAATATGACAAGTATTCAAAACAGTTAAATCTGCTTTAGAAATATCTTTTGTTATTTTATATCCTTTATTCGAAAATAAATCTTTAATACGATTACTGTCATATACATTCATCTGACAGCCATAAGATTTTATATAAATATATTTATCACTCATTATTAATATTTTTTATGAAGCATTTAGCATGAATATTTTTGTCATTATACCTATAATAGTTATGTCTAAAATTTAAAAAGACAAAGTTGTTTTTTTGATAAAAATTTATTGCTTCTACATTATCTTTAGCAACTTCAATGAAAATCTTTGAAAAATTAAGATTATTTGTTTCAATATAATTTAATAATTTTGTTGCAATTTTTTTTCTTCTTTCATCTTTTGATATAAATAAAATATGCAATTCTAAATCATATTCTTTATCATTTTTAATTGTATCACCAATTAAGACTCCTACAAGATTATTATCCTGAAAATAACCAAGAGAGTAATTATTATCTTTGCTAAATTGACTTTCAATATTTTTTATATTCCATCCTATGTTTTTAAAATAATTAAATTCATCACTATTTTCATTTATAAAATTGATTAGTGATATTAGGTGTTCTTTATTTATTAAGCTAATTCTATTCAATTTAGTAATTGATTATTTGATATATATATTGGTTCAATAATAATATTTTTTTTAAAGTTAAAATTATTGTAATTATTATAAAATTCTTCAAAAAAAGAAAACTGTATTTGTTCTACTTCATTGTTTTCATTAATTTTACTTTTATTAAAAAGAATCAAATCGATATTTTTTGGAATTGAATATTTATTATTTTCAATTTTATAGTATTCCATTTTCTTATCCTTAGTTTTATAACAGAAAAATTTCTGATTATTAGAAGAGGTTATAAAAACTCCCAATTTTTTTTTGGAATGTTTTATTGAGTTCAAGTTTAAGATATCCTCAATAGTTAGTGGGTAATAAGGAATATTACGAGAAATCATAAGACCAGATATAAATGCTGAACCAACCCTTAAACTTGTATAAGAACCAGGACCAATTGTTGTAGAAATTTTTTTAAGATTTTTTGTTAAATTTAATTTTTTGTCTATATCTATATAGGATTGTATGATGTTATCACTCAGCTTATCTGTTTCAGATTGAGTAATTTTCTGTTGTAATATTATTTTGTTGTCATCAATTACACAAAACTCTGGTATTGATGATATAATATCAAGAAATAATAACATATGAAATTACATACCTACATTCTATTGCTACTTTTAAAAAGTATTACTTTAATTTTTTTATTAGTAAGTAGTGCTTTTGCTAATGAAGTCAAAAACTCAGCAACTGTATTTATGTATCATAAATTTGGAGTTTCTAAATATCCCTCAACAAGTGTAACTATTGACCAACTTAATAGTCATATTGAAGAGTTAACTAAAGAAAAATACACAATTAAATCATTAGATTTTATTATTGATACAATTATCAACGATGGTGATCTTCCGACAAATACTATTGGCATAAGTGTAGATGATGCAGATAAATCTTTTTTAGAAGTTGGGTGGCCTTTATTTAAAGAAAATAATATTCCTGTTACCTTATTTGTAACAACGGGGACAATTTCAAATAATAAAAAATATATTAACTGGGATCAAATAAGAAAACTTAAAGAAGAAGGCGTAGTAATTGGTGCACACTCTCATACACATGCTCACATGCCAGATATAAGTATTGAAGAAGTAAGAAATGAAATTGAAACATCTAATAAAATTTTCTTAAAAGAGCTTGGGGAGATACCAACTTTATTTGCATTTCCTTATGGTGAGACAACAGATGAAATAATTGAATTAGTAAAAGAATTTAAATTTAAGGTTGCTTTTGGACAGCATTCCGGAATAATTAATGAAACTTCTAACATGTATTATTTACCAAGATTTTCATTAAATGAAAGGTATGGTGAAATAGATAGAGTAAAATTTGCTGCTTCTTCTAAAGGATTAGGGGTTTATGACTTTATACCTCAAGATCCAACTATTAAACAAAATCCACCATTCATAGGTTTCTCCCTTCTTGATGAAAAGAAAGCTCAATCACTAGATTGTTTTATCTTTGATAGCAAAGGTCAGGTAGATAGAGAAATTTATAAATTTAATGAAAGAATTGAAATAAGACTTTCACGAGAATTATCACCTGGAAGATCTAGAATGAACTGCACTGTTAAAGATGATGAAGGAAATTGGAGATGGTTTGGTCACCAATTTTATTTTTAATTAATAAGAAATAGTTTTTTGATCAAAGATATCAAAGTTATTAGTTTTAATAACTTGTCTTATTGTATTAATATAATTTTCATCTTCTGCATAAGTACTTAATTTATTAACAAGTAAGTAAACATTAGAAAAATTATTTCGTTTTCTCATTATATTTCGGATATCGCGAAAATCTTCATAGGCATAATGAGAGTTAATATTATTAAAATATGATTCAACACTGTTACTAAATGAGCTGAATGCTTTGATTAGATGAGTATCACCATTTTCTCTTTCAAGTGGGATAACACCTTCCGAGTCATCATAAGTGTATTCCCCAAAAAGTGCATTGTATTCTTTTGCAAATCTAGACTTACCCCATCCGCTTTCAATTGCTGCTTGGGCTAATACTATTGAATTAGGTATTACATCAACGTTTGAAAGTATTTCGTCAACTAAATCTAATTTGTGTTTGTTTTGATACTTAATATTGTACTTTTTAGCAATATCATTAAGTTTTCTTATTTCATTATTATTGAGAGTTCTAAAAGTTTCTAACTTACCTTTGAGCTCATTAACGAAACTTCTAATCATTAAAATATTTTGATTTTCATTAATAATTATTGGTAAAACAGTTTT
>CACBDX010000008.1 GCA_902538155.1 uncultured Alphaproteobacteria bacterium | reverse complement strand
TCATCTTTTTTTTCATATTCTAATGATATTTCTCTATTTAAAATTTTTGTCTTATAAAAAGGCATGCTTATTTCTTAATTAGAAGTTCCAATTCATCAATATACTCAGACATTTGTTTTCGTAAATTTTTAATTTCATTTTCAAGATTTTTAATTTTTTCTTTTTTAGAAATATGATGATCCCTAAAATCTTCTAAAGCTGATCTTAGATTATTTAAGTTTTCGCTTAGTACTGTAATTTTTTTTTGTTCTTCCATTATAATTTTATAGTTTGTAATTTTATAATTGTCACTGTAATGAACCCATATTAAATAATTTTATATCAAGCATAAAGGTAAGTATTTGAATAATTTAAATAATATCAAAAATCTAAGACAATTATCAAATTGTATTAGATTTTTATCTATGGATGCAGTGGAAAAAGCAAAATCTGGTCATCCTGGTATGCCTATGGGTATGGCAGACATAGCGACAGTTCTTTACAAAAATCATTTAAAGTTTGATCCTAATGATCCGGAATGGATTGATAGAGATAGATTAATTATTTCAAATGGGCATGGCTCAATGCTTTTATACTCTTGTTTGTATCTAACAGGATATAAAGACATTGACATAAATCAAATTAAAAATTTTAGACAATTGCATAATAAAACTGCAGGTCACCCAGAATACGGAAGTGCACAAGGAATAGAAACAACAACCGGGCCTTTGTCTCAAGGTTTAGCAAATGCAGTTGGAATGGCGTTAGCAGAAAAAAAATTATCAAATAATTATGGAGAAAAATTAGTCGATCATTACACTTATGTTTTTGCTGGAGATGGATGCTTAATGGAAGGTTTAAGTCATGAAGCGTGTAGTCTCGCAGGACATTTAAAATTAAATAAGCTTATTATCTTTTTTGATAATAATTCAATTTCCATAGATGGATCAACAGATCTTTCAGTTTCAGACAATGTGAAAAAAAGATTTGAAGCTTATAATTGGAATATAATTGAAATAGATGGTCATAAATATGAGGAAATTGATCAAGCTATAATTCAAGCAAAAAAAAATGATGCTCCAACAATTATATCTTGTAAAACTAAAATTGGTTTTGGCTCTCCAAACAAAGAGGGATCAGCTTCATCACATGGATCACCTCTTGGTGAAGATGAAATTAGTTTAACAAGAAAAAAATTAGAATGGAATTATTCGCCGTTTGAAATTCCAGATGATTTATTACGTGAGTGGAGAAGTTTCTATAAAAGAAATGAAGAATCAAGAAATTCATGGTTATCAAAAAATAAAGAATTAATTGAAAGTAAAAATTTTAAAGATAGTTATTATCAAAAAATTGATTCACAACTTCCAGAAAAACTAGGTGAATTGAAATCTGAACATTTTAATAACAAAACAAATTGTGCATCAAGAAAATCGAGTGAGCTAACTTTAAATTTAATTTCAAACTATCAAAAAAATCTTATTGGTGGATCTGCTGATCTTACTGGATCAAATAACACTAAGGCAAAAGATATGGATGTAATTTCATCTGATAATTTTAATGGAAATTATATTCATTACGGCATCAGAGAACACGGAATGGCTGGAGTAATGAATGGCATTGCTTTGCATAAAGGTTTAATTCCATACGGAGGAACGTTTTTGGTATTCACCGATTATTGCAGACCCTCAATTAGGTTGTCAGCTATCATGAATATACCAGTTATTTATGTAATGACACATGACTCAATAGGATTAGGAGAAGATGGGCCAACACATCAACCAGTTGAACATCTTGCATCGTTAAGAGCTATACCAAATTTAACTATAATTAGGCCTTGTGATATAATTGAAACTATAGAAGCATGGGAATGTGCAATAAACAATACTGGACCAACAATCTTAGTTTTAACAAGACAAAATCTACCAATGTTACAAAAAGATAATCGCAAAGAAAATCTTGTAAATAAAGGTGCTTATAAAATAAGAGATTTTAAAGAATATGATGCAACAATTTTATCTTCTGGTTCTGAAGTTGAGATTGCCTGCTCTGCATCAAATAAACTTTTTGAAAAAAATAATTTAAAGATAAGAGTTGTAAGCATGTCTTCATTTGAATTGTTTGAGAAAAATGATGATGGTTATAAAAATGAAATTTTAGGAAATAAACCTATTTTTGCTATTGAGGCCGGAGTAATAAATGGTTGGGAAAAATATATTAAAAATGAAAATTTTGTTGGCATGTCAACTTTTGGTGAAAGTGGTCCATACAAAGATTTATATAAGCACTTTAAGATAACAGATGATTACTTAATTGAAAAAATAATTAAAACTTTATAAAAAGGAGAAATATGAAAGTTGCAATAAATGGATTTGGAAGAATTGGAAAACTTGTTTTTAGAGCTTTATTAGAAAAAAATCCTAAAGATATTAATATTGTAGCTATTAATGAACTAGGAAGTGTTGAGAGTAGTGCTCATTTACTTAAATATGACAGTGTTCACGGTATTCTTAAAGATGAGATTAGTTCAATCAAAAATGGATTAAAAATTGGTAAACATAAAATTAATTTTTATTCGGAAAGAGATCCAAATAACCTTCCTTGGAAATCACTCAAGGTAGATGTTGTTCTTGAATGTAGTGGTGTTTTTACTTCAAAAGAAAAGGCGATTTCTCATTTAAATGCAGGAGCAAAAAAAGTTATTATTTCAGCACCAGCTTCAAATGTAGATGCCACAATTGTTCAAGGTGTAAATAACGATACCATTAAAAAAAATCATAACGTAATTTCAAACGGATCTTGTACTACTAACTGCCTTGCTCCTTTAGCTATGGTTCTTGATGAAAAATTAGGAATTGAAAGTGGTTTCATGACAACAATTCATAGTTACACGGGTGATCAAAGAACTGTTGATCAAACCCATTCTGACTTTAGAAGAGCAAGAGCTGCAGCTGAGTCAATGATTCCAACTTCTACAGGAGCAGCAAAGGCTTTAAGTCTAGTCTTACCAAAATTAAAAGGTAAACTAGATGGAACAGCTATTCGAGTACCTACTCCTAATGTCTCACTTATAGATCTTACATTTGTAAGTAAGAAAAAAACTAGCCCAGAAAAAATTAATTCTATAGTTCTTCAAGCTTCAAAAACTAAAAAATTAAATGGAATACTAACAACTAACTCATTACCTCTAGTTTCAATTGATTTTAATCATAATTCAAGCAGTTCTGTATTTGATATGAGTCAAACACAAGTTGTCAAAGATAAGTTCTGCAGAGTTTTATCTTGGTATGATAATGAATGGGGATTTTCAAATAGAATGGTAGACACTATGGTTGATCTTAAAAAATTTATTTAGTGCCTAAAAAAATTTGTTTTGCAGTTTCGACACTAAGACAAATTGAAAGTTTAATAGAATTTCGAAAATCAAAGTTCAAAACTTCGATTATATTTATAAAATATTTTTTAATTAAAGGTTTTGGTATAGAGTGGCTTAGAACGTTAATTAATCATACTAAAAATAAATATAAGACACACAATATTAAGTTTTTTGTCGACTCAGGCTATGATCATGGCCTTAGTATATTATTAACTCAAGAAAATATTGATTATTTAAAATTAAAAAATAATAAAATCATCTTAAATAAAATTTATCAAATTGCTAAAAAAAATAAGGTTTTATTAAATCCAACTTTTGATGTACTAGATCTTACGAAAATTAAAAATATACAAAAAAAACTAAAGTAAAACTATGAAAATAGATGGAAACGAAATTAAAGTTGGAAATATTTTAGAGATTAATAACAAACTTTGGAAAGTTTTGAAAACCCAGCATACTCAGCCAGGAAAGGGTGGTGCCTACTTACAGGCTGAACTTAAAGAAATAAGAGAAGGTACTAAAATGAATAGTAGGTTTAGATCATCAGAAACAGTAGAAAGAGCCATTCTTGATGAAAAAGAATTTCAATATCTTTATGAAGATAATAATAATTTTATATTCATGGACAAACAAACTTATGAACAAATAGAACTTGGCTCAGACATATTAACTGAAGATCAATCAAAATTTTTAGTTGAGAATAGTGATGTTATTATTAATTTATACAATGAAAAACCGGTTGGAATTGACTTACCTGATACTGTAGAATTAATTGTTGTAGAAACTGAAGGTGTTGTAAAAGGTCAAACAGCTGCTTCATCATATAAACCAGCTACTTTAGAAAAGAATATTAAAACATCTGTACCTCAGTTTATAGCAGTTAATGATAAAATAGTAATAAGTACAATTGACGGTAGTTATATCGAAAAATCTAAAAATTAATGCAGCCTGCTGTAATTAATATCTTTGAAAAGGCGGTAAAAAAAGCTGGTAAAATATTGTTAAGAGACTTTGGAGAATTAGAAAATTTACAAATACAATCTAAATCAGTTGGAGATTTTGTAACAAATGCAGATATTAAAGTAGAAAAAACACTTTTAGAAACTCTAAAATATTATTATCCAGATTATACTTACATAACTGAAGAAACTGGCAAAATAAAAGGTGATGAAAATACAATTATTATTGATCCAATTGATGGAACATCAAACTTTATTCATGGAATACCTCATGTTGGAATAATCGTTGCTAAAATGACAAATGATGAAATCACAGACGGTGTGATTTATAATCCAATTTTAAACGAATTTTTTTGGAGTTCTAAGGGTAAAGGTTCGTGGTGTAATAATAGTAGACTTCGAGTATCAAACAGGCAAATTTTTTCAGATTGCTTGATAGGCACTGGTCTTCCATTTGGAGAGAGAATTTATAAAAACTATCTAAGTGAGGTTGATGAAATACTAAAATCATCTGCTGGAATAAGAAGACTCGGTTCTGCAGGCCTTGATCTTGCTTATGTTGCCTCTGGTAAATTAGATGGTTTTTGGGAAAAAGATCTAAATTTATGGGATGTTTCTACTGGCATTCTTTTAGTTAAAGAAGCTGGGGGGAAAATTTCTAAAATAGATGGAAATCAATGGGAAATAAATTCTCGTGATTTAGTTGCTTCAAATAATAAAATTCATAATGAATTAGTTAAAAAACTTACTTTACTTTGAAATCTATATAAATATAAGACTTGCATGAAAAAAGATATACATCCTAAATATCATGAAATAAACGTTGTTATGACTGATGGATCTACTTTTAAAACTAGATCTACTTGGGGTAAGGAAGGTGATACTCTTAAATTAGAAATTGATTCTAAATCTCACCCAGCATGGACCGGTGGTAAAGCTGGTCTTAATGAATCTGAAGGACAGGTAGCTAGATTCCAAAAAAGATTTAAAGGTCTTAAAATTAATAAATAATTATTTAAAAAACTTTTCAGCATTAAGTTTTAAATTTTCCTTCTTTTTTATCTCATCTTGAACTCTTAGTATTTCAGTTTGAAGTTCAGAAATATAATTTTGCAAATCCTCAACACTGAAATCATCCAAATTTAATATTTTAACCGTCTTTTGTTTTTCATCAACTTCAAAAATATCTGTCATAGTCATATTTTGTTATATATTATTTTTTGATTATATTATATGAGCCAATTATGAAATATCCTTTAATGCCTAAAGCAACAGCAATATGGTTAGTTGAAAATACAGCTTTAACGTTTGACCAAATAGCCGAATTCTGTGGATTACATGAATTAGAGGTTCAAGGAATAGCTGATGGAGAAGTTGCTGTCGGTATGAGAGGTTATGATCCAATTGATAATAATCAATTAACAAAAGAAGAAATTGAAAGATGTGAAAAAGATGATGCAGCTCGTTTAAGTCTTATTAAGTCTGATGTAATTGAAGATTTACCACCAAGAAAAAAAGATTCTAAATATACACCTCTTTCTTTAAGACAAGAAAAGCCATATGCTATTTTGTGGCTTATAAAAAGATATCCGACTGAATTAAGTAGTTCTCAAATTGCAAAACTTACCGGCTCAACAAAAAATACAGTAGAGGCCATAAGAAATGGTACATACAGGGAAGCAGTTCTTGAGGCAAAGAGTCCAATGGATGTTGGTTTATGTACTTATAAGGATCTCGAAAGAACTTTAAATAGAACTAGAACAAAAAAAGTAGATCAAGAAAATTAATCATTTTTTATAACGTAATTTAGATAATAATACATAAAGATCATCCAAAATAATACCATTGAAATAATAAAAATCTGAAAGTTATATATTTTTATAACTCCGATAGGCTCACCGAGATAATAGGTCAAAGGTCCTAAAACTCCACTTAAAATAATTCCTAAAATTTTATAACTTTTAAAAAAAGTAAGAATTTCATCAAAAAGAGTACTAAAACTAAACCATAAAACAATCATCCATAATGGCAGAGTGCCAAGTTTAGCAATAGTTTCAAAATCGTAAATTTGGAAATAAACTAATAAAGTATCAAAAAAATATCCTGGAACTGAAATCAAAAGTGAAATCTTAATAAATTTTTGTTTATTATGATTAAAATAAAAATAAGTTAATAAGAAAATAATTCCAACCCAAATACCCAACATAGGATTAGAAAATTTTGTTTCACCAAATACACAGGCTAACCAAGTTAGTTGATAGCCAGTTAAAACTAAAAATACTTTTAGTTTTTCCATTTCTATTTTTGAATTAAGAAATGAGAAACATCGGTCGAACTATTTGCAAAACCTGTTTCACAATAAGATAGATAAAATTCCCACATTCTTTTAAATTTAATATCGAAGCCAAACTTTGATAAATCAGTCCAAGATTTTTGAAATTGTTTATTCCACATTTTAAGTGTTTTTGCATAAGAACCACCGAAACTTAGATTTTCAATACATTTTAATCCAACGTGTTTTGCCGAATATTCAAATTGTTTTTTAGTTGGAAGCATTCCACCTGGAAAAATATATTGTTGAATAAAATCTGGTCTGTTTTGATAATCTTTAGCCTTTTTTTCATCAATCGTTATGACTTGTAGAGCTGCCATACCGCCATCGTTGAGAGAATTACGAATTGTATCAAAGTAGTTATGCCAGTATTTCTTCCCAACTGCTTCAAACATTTCAATTGAAACAATATTTGAATATTTTTTTTTGATATCCCTATAATCTCTGAATATAACTGATACTTTTTCAGACAAACCTTCATTTTGAATTTTTTCAGAAGCATATTCGTATTGTTCCTTAGAAATAGTTATAGCATCAACTGAACAATTGTAATTTTTCGCTACAAATGATGAAAACCCACCCCATCCACATCCAATTTCTAAAGTTTTAGAATTTGAGTCTAATGATAAAGTTTCAGCAATCTTTCTATATTTGTTAAATTGTGCATCCGATAAATTGGTATTCTTGTTATCAAAAAGAGCAGAAGAATAGGTCATGGTTTTATCTAACCACTTTTCATAAAAATTATTTCCTAAATCATAATGATATTTAATATTTTTTTTACTCTGTGATTTTGAATTGTTATTTAAAAAATGCTTTAATTTAGCAAAAGTAGCAAAAAAAAGATTAGTTTTTATGCTTTGTAAAAAATAACTCTCATTTTTGTGAGAAAATAGTAATAAATTAGTCAAATCGTTGCTTGAAAAGTAACCATTCATATAGGCTTCTGCAAAACCTACAGAACCTTTTTTAAAAATTAAATTTAAAAAATTATAATTATGAATTTTTATACTTGCAGATATATCCTCTTCTTTTCCAACAAAAACTCTCTCCTCGCCAGTAGGAAATTCAACTGTTAATTTTCCATATCGAATTTTAGATAGAAAGTTTACTAATAATTTTTCTACAGTTTTATCAAAATTTGTTTTAAAAAAATTCATTTAAAAATTACCTTCAAAACTCACTGTATCATTTGGCTTCTTTTTTCGTGCATAATATTTACCACCTTTGTAAATTATTTTTAGAGCTTCATAAAGAATTCCAGCCATTACCTTGAAGCCTAAAAGTGGATTATAATATAAAAATTTAAACATATTTTTTGAGTTAAAATCTATAAATTTGCCATGCTGAGAAGCTGTTAGAACTTTTTTATTATTTTTATCATAAAGATCAATGTTAATATTTATTGTATCTTTTTGCATTCGATTAAAAAATTTATAATTTGCCTCCATTTCTATGAATGGAGATACATAAAACTGCTTTGTACATTCATGAGATAATTTAAAATCTTCAAAATTTACATTTCCTTTAAAAATATAAGTATGTTGTTCATTAGTCGTATTTTTGACTTCATAGAAAATAGATATTAATTTTTTATCATCATAACAATATATAATTGATAAGGGATCAAATACATATCCCAAAATTCTTGGAAAACATAATATCATTATATTAAGATGTTTATATTTAATATTAAATTTAGAGAGGGAATCTTTAACGAATGTCTTTATTGACCTTTTGTCTCTATATCCATGATCTTTTTCATAAATAGAAAAAAGATTAAAAGAGTTTAATGAAAAAAGTTTATAGTTTTTACTTAATTGATCTAGATTATCCAAATTAATAAAAAGACTTGGTACTTCATATTTCAATGTGTGTTTAAATGGAATAAATCTTTTATGTATAATGTTAGATAATAGTATTTGAGAAATCATTTAAAATTAATTTGCAATCTATTATAAAAATTTTTCTCTCTCTTCCAAGGTAAATCACAATTTAATAATTTACAAATATAAGAAGATGATTGAATGCCGTCTTCATGAAAACCATATCCAAGATAAGCTCCACAAAAAAAAGTATTATTCTTTCCTTGAATTTCCATAACGTTTTTTTGAGCTAAAATAGTATCGGTGGTATATATTGGATGATTAAATGTTGTTTCATTAATTATATTTTTAGGCTTTTTATATGGATTTACAGTTACAAAATAATTTTGTTTGGTTGGTAATTTTTGCAAGATATTCATCCAATAAGTTAAAGTAAATTTAGAAGATGATGACTTATTTAAAAAATTCCAACTCGACCAAGCAATTTTTGATTTAGGCATTAAAGAGGGATCAGAGTGGAGTATTGCTGAGTTAGTTGAATATTTAAATTGTGAAAATATTTTTACTTCTTCTTCTGTTGGTTTTTCCAAAATATCCAATACTTGATTTGCATGGGTTGCGAATATTACCTTATGAAATTCTAATATATTATTTTTCTCATCTTCTATTTTAATTTTACTAATTTCTCTAATAATTTTTTTAATTTTGAAATTTGTTTCATACTCAAAAATATTTTTATTAATAATTTTTTTTATATATTCGTTACTACCGCCTTCTACGTATTTCCATTGAGGTCTTTTTTTTAAATTAAATAAAGCATGATTTTTAAAAAAATTAATGAATGTTATGAGAGGAAAATGTTTTACATCACTTATATTGCTTGACCATATAGATGATATCATAGGTAAAATATGATAATTTATTAGGTATGTTGAAAAATTATTAGTTTTTAAAAAATCATTTAAAGTTTTAGTTTGCTCTAAATCACTAACATTCAAACTATTACATAATAAATAAAGCTTTCTTATTTCAAATAACATTTTAAAAAAATTAAAAGAAAACACATTTCTGAAATTAGCAAAAAGAGAAAATATATTTTTGCCACTATATTCAATTTGAGGATCTTGATTTGAGACAGCAAAAGACATATCTGAATTTTTGCATTTCACATCAAGTAATTTAAAAAAATTTGTTAAATCTGGATAATTATTTTCATTGAATACAATAAACCCTGTATCAACTGGGATTGTCTTTGTTGATTCTTCAACATAGATAGTTCTTGTATGTCCGCCCAATTTATTATTTTTTTCAAATAAATGAACATCATATTTTGAAGACAAAAGGTAAGCTGCACTTATTCCTGAAATACCGGAACCAATAATTGCTATTTTTTCTCTCACATCAACTAATAGTTTTAAATGCTGATAGTGCTCTATTTCTTGTTTCTTTTAAATCTACAATTGGCGCTGGATATGAAGTACCGATGTCAAAATTATATTTCTTTTGATCTTCCATAGACATCTCCCAAGGATTATGAATATATTTTTTAGGAATATTATTCAACTCAGGAACAAATTCTTTAACATAATCACCATCTGGATCAAATTTTTGACCCTGCAATATTGGATTAAAAATTCTAAAATATGGACTTGCATCAGCACCACAACCAGAGATCCATTGCCAGCCTGCAGAATTAGACCCAACGTCAGCATCAACTAAAGTATCAAAAAACCACTCTTCCCCATTTTTCCAGTGTAACAATAAATTTTTTGTTAGAAACGAGCCTACAATCATTCTTACCCTATTATGCATCCAGCCTGTTTTATATAGTTGTCTCATTCCAGCATCAACAATTGGAATACCAGTTTTACCATTATGCCATAATGATAAATTTTTAGTATTTTTAATCCATGGAAATTTATCAAATTTACTTTGTATAGGTTTATGAGTCATATCTGGATAATGAAATAAAAGATTATAAGAAAAATCTCTCCAGCCAAGTTCAGCAAGAAATTTTTTTTTATTTTCAGGATCAATTCTTTTTTCAATATTTACGGTATCATAAACTTTTAAAGCGGATATTTCTCCAAAATGAAGATACGGTGATAATTTTGAAGTTAAATCTTTATCGGGCCTATCTCTTCCAACTGAATAGTTATTTGCTTTTTGCGAAATATATTTTTTTAATTGTAATTTTGCATTACTTTCACCGGGTATCCAATATTTTTCAATTTTTTTTATCCATTGCTCTTTTTTGTTTGTTAGATTTAAATCTTGTATAGTTATTTCATTTTTAAATTTTGAATTGGCGTAGCTTATTTTTGTATTTTTAAATTTAATATCTTTTAGTTTTAGTAGCTCGTCACAATGTCGCCAGTAAGGGGTAAATACTTTAAAAAAGGTTCCACTTTTATTTTTAATATTCCAAGGTTCATTTAAAAGATATCCATTGTGCGAGTCGCATTCTATTTTAAACGAGGTAACTGTAGATTTAATTTTAGTATCTCTTTCAATTGAATATGGATCATATAGTCTATTCCAGGATACATATTTAACATTTGATTTCTTTAGTATTGAAGATATAATTTTCCCTGGATCACCAGCAAATATATTTAGTTTGCCATTATGTTTTTGTATTGAGTCATATAAACTAATTAAGGATTTTTCTAGCCACCATTTGGATGTGGATCCAATTCTTTGATTTAAATCTAAAATATAAATTGGAATTATCTGATCAACTTTTTTTGAAAGTGACAATAAAGATGGGTTTTCTTGTAATCGCAAATCTTGTCTAAACCAATGAATTCCATAAGTGGCTACCATGAGTTTAAATTATGTTAATTTAGAATAAATTAAAGAGGTAAATCTATTATTTACTATGAGGAGGCATTTTTTTCTCTACGAACCAGACGTGTTTTTTTAACACAGGATCATATTTTTTCATTCGAAGCTTTTCAGCAACTTTCAATCCTTTTGTAGGTTTTCTTACAATATACTTAGTTCCTGTTTTTGGATTTTCTTCAGGTACTAGTTGTTTAAGAGCGAATGAAGTTTTTTTTGCCATGAGGTGTCTATACAGAATAATTATATGAAATAAAGTATTATTTATTCATAATCAGAAATTGACTGCTTAATAAAACGGTTAAAATTTCCTCTTTTTTTATCAAGTTTAATTTGTTTATTTCTTTCAAGTAAGTTTTTTTTCTTTTCTTCAGATGTTTTATCAAAACAATTATGACAAGATACACCTGGTTCATAATATTTATTATAAGTATCTTTAATACTAATTGGTATCCGACAAGCATGACAAAGTTTGTAAGTTCCATCTTTTAATTCATTTTTCAAAGATACTCTTCCATCAAATACAAAACATTCACCATTCCACATTGAATCTTTTTTTGGAGTTTTTTCTAAATATTTTAGTATACCTCCGTCTAACTGAGCAACATTTTTAAAACCCTTTATCATCATATATGACGAAGCCTTTTCACACCTGATACCTCCAGTGCAAAACATTGCAATTTTTTTGTCTTTTGACTTATTTAGTTTTTTTTGAACAAAAGATTTAAAGTCAGTAAAACTTTTAGTTTTTGGATTAATTGCCCCTTCAAAAGATCCTATATTAACCTCAAATTCATTTCTTACATCAATCACAATAGTGTCTTTGTCTTTAATGAGTTGATTCCATTCATTGTATTTAACTTTTTTTCCAGATATTTTTGTAGGATCAGCAAATTTGGTTCTGAGTGTGACTATTTCATTTTTATTTCTAATTTTTAGTTTTTGAAAAGGCATATATTTATATTTTGATCGTTTAAGATTTAGTTTCTTAAAACTAAAATTTTCAAGATATAGAATGAAAGAATTTATGTTTTTTTCTAAGCCAGCTATTGTTCCATTAATGCCTTCATCAGCAATCAATATTGTACCTTTTATTTTATTAAATTTGCAAAAATCTTTAAGTTTAGTAATGATATCATTTTTATCTTTAATTTTTTTGAATTGATAAAAAGTAATTATAGTAAAGTACTTGTTGTTCATTTATCTAATTAATATAAAAACTTAAAAAAATTATGTCTAAAGAAACCATTAATATTGTTAAAAAGTTTCTCAATAGTTATTCTATAGAAACAACTCCAAATGTTTACGAAAAATATGGAAGTTTTTCTGAATTTCTTAATAAAAATCATGACGTTTATATAACTTATTTACCAGATGAAAATTCAAAAAATGTTATTAGAACGGCAAAAAAATTAAAATTAGAAGGTTATGATGTTATACCTCATTTGCCTGCGAGAACAATTTTAAATAAAAATGACTTAGAAAAATATATTGGTGAACTTGCAAATGAATCTGGGTGTTCAAAAATGTTAATAATTGGTGGTGGTGGAAATCAAGCTGGCGAAATCTCTTCCTCAATTGATGTTTTAAAAACAGATTTTCTTTCAAAATATAATTATCAATTTGTAGGAGTGGCTGGGCATCCCGAAGGAAGCCCAGATATTTCAAATGAAAATTTAGATTTAGCAATTAAACAAAAGAATAATTTTGCAAAAAATGTTGATTTTAAAATGTATTTAGCAACACAATTTTTTTTTGAAGCTAAATCTTTAATCAACTGGGAAAAACACTTAGTAAAAATTGGAAATAAATTACCAATCCACGCTGGGATACCAGGTCCTGCCTCTATCAAAACATTAGTAAATTATGCAAGGTCTTGTGGTATTGGAAATTCTTTGAGATTTATTACAAAGCAGGCTTTTAACTTAACTAAACTTGCAACATTGAGCACTCCAGACAAATTAATTTATGATCTAGCTGAACATAGCGAAATAAATAAAGACTCTAAACTTGAAAAAATACACTTCTATGCGTTTGGAGGTATGAAAAAAACATCAGAGTGGTTAAATCAATTTAATAACTCAGATTTTTGTTATAATAATGAAGAGAAATTCGAGTTAAATTAGCTTCTTCACATTTTTTTTATCTTTTAATGAAACAAAAGTTGTTTGATATTTAAGTTAATTTATAGATTAAGAATCTAATAATTAAGGAGTCTCATGTCAGATATTGAAATAGCAAGAAAAGCTAAAATGAAGCCTATTAGTGAAATTTTAAATGGACTTGATGTACCAGACACACCTGAAGCCTTCAGTCCTATGGGTCGTCATATAGCAAAAATTAACTTGGAGTACATAGAGTCACTTAATAAAAATAAAAATGGTAAACTTGTTCTAGTCTCAGCAATAACTCCAACACCAGCAGGAGAAGGCAAAACAACAACTTCTGTTGGATTAAGCGATGGTCTTAATAAACTAGGAAAGAAATCAATTGTTTGTTTAAGAGAACCAAGTCTTGGACCATCATTCGGTATGAAAGGTGGGGCAGCTGGTGGAGGCTATGCTCAAGTAGTTCCAATGGAGCAAATTAATTTACATTTTACTGGAGATTTTCATGCAATAACATCCGCTCATAATTTACTTTCTGCATTAATTGATAATCATATCTACTGGGGAAATAAATTAAATATTGATGTTAGAAGGGTTGTTTGGAAGAGAGTAATGGATATGAATGATAGGTCACTGAGATCTATTGTTGTTGATTTAGGAGGAGTTGCAAATGGATATCCTAGACAAGATGGTTTTGATATTACTGTTGCATCGGAAATAATGGCAATTTTCTGTTTAGCAAAAGATTTAAAAGATCTTGAAGAGAGAATTGGAAATATAACTATTGCTTATACACGAGACAAAAAAGCTATTTATGCAAAAGATTTAAAGGCACAAGGTCCAATGACAGTATTATTAAAAGATGCCATTAGACCCAACATAACACAAACGTTAGAAAATAATCCTGCTATAATTCATGGTGGGCCATTTGCAAATATTGCTCATGGTTGCAATTCTGTAATTGCAACTAAAGCTAGTTTAAAATTAAGTGATTACGTTGTAACTGAAGCAGGCTTTGGAGCTGATCTAGGAGCAGAAAAATTCCTTGATATAAAATGTAGAAAATCAAATTTAAAACCTGATTGTGTGGTTTTGGTAGCTACAATTAGAGCACTAAAAATGCATGGTGATGTTTCAAAAGAAGATTTAAAAAATGAAAATGTAAATGCTCTTAAAAAAGGTTTAGTAAATCTAGAGAGACATATTAATAATGTTAGAAAATTTGGATTACCAGTAACTGTTGCTATTAATCATTTTGTCACTGATTCTAAAGCTGAAGTTGATGCCGTTCTAAGTTTTTGTACTACTCAAGGAGTCAAGGCTTCTATGTGTACTCACTGGTCTGATGGTGGTAATGGTGCAACTGAATTAGCTCAAAATGTAATAGATATTTGTGAAGATAATAAGAATACATTTAAATTTTTATATGAAGATGATTTAACTCTATTCAAAAAAATAGAAAAAATTGCACAAGAGATTTATCACGCAAGTGAAGTTGTGGCAGACACGAAAGTACGTCAACAATTGAAGGATTTTGAAACTAAAGGATTTGGCAAATTACCTGTTTGCATTGCAAAGACTCAATATAGTTTTTCAACTGACCCTAATTTAAAAGGTGCCCCTACTGGCCACGTTTTACCTATTAGAGAGGTAAGATTGTCATCAGGAGCAGAATTTATAGTAGTTGTTTGCGGTGATATTATGACCATGCCGGGTCTACCAAGTGTTCCTGCGGCAAATTCGATAAAGCTAAATGACCATGGAGAAATTGAAGGTCTTTTTTAAAACTGCTATAAAGAGTTATAATGTTTAAAAAAAATAAATACTCATTTCTTTCTATTGCTAGAAACGCTTTAAATCATCATGAGAATTGGCAAAAGACTTGGAATAGTCCTGAACCAAAAAAAAGTTATGATGCAATAATAGTCGGTGGTGGTGGACACGGTTTAACTACTGCTTACTATTTAGCAAAAAACCATGGAATTAATAATATTGCAGTAATTGAAAAAGGTTGGATAGGCGGAGGGAATACAGGGCGAAATACCACTATAATTAGATCAAACTATTTATGGGATCAAAGTGCAGCTTTATACGAGCATGCATTAAAACTTTGGGAAGGCATGTCTCAAGAATTAAATTACAACGTAATGTTTTCTCAAAGAGGAGTTTTGAATGTTGCTCATAATCTTCATGATGTAAGAGAATTAAAAAGACGTTGGCATGCAAACAGACTAAATGATATTGATTGTGAATGGCTTGATACAAACAAAGTTAAAGAATTTTGTCCAATAATAAATACTTCACCAAAAATTAGATATCCTGTTTTAGGAGCAACACTACAAAGAAGAGCAGGAACTGCAAGACATGATGCTGTTGCATGGGGTTATGCAAGAGGAGCTGATGAGATGGGGGTTGATATAATTCAAAATTGTGAAGTAACTGGTATTAATGTAAAAAATGGAAATGCAACTGGTATTGTGACAACAAAAGGAACTATTAATTCAAATAAAATTGGAATAGCTGCTGCAGGTCATACCAGTGTTATTGCCAATATGGCTGGAATTAAATTACCTTTAGAAAGTAAGCCATTGCAAGCTCTTGTTTCAGAACCAGTAAAACCAGTTATTGATACTGTAGTAATGTCCAATACAATTCATGCTTATGTATCTCAATCAGATAAAGGAGAATTAGTTATTGGTGCTGGAACAGATGGATATACATCATATACTCAAAGAGGTGGCTTTAACATTGTTGAAGATACTTTAATGGCGATTGTTGAATTGTTTCCAATATTTTCTAGAATGAAAATGCTTCGTCATTGGGGAGGTATTGTAGATATATGTCCTGATGCAAGCCCCATTATCAGTAAAACTCACATAAACGGACTATATTTTAATTGCGGTTGGGGAACAGGTGGTTTCAAAGCAACACCAGGTTCTGGTTGGGTATTTGCTCACACTATAGCTAATGATCAAGCCCATGAATTAAATGCTCCTTTTACAATAAATAGATTTTCTAGCGGCGAATTAGTTGATGAACATGGTGCAGCTGCCGTAGCACATTAAATCATGTTTTTAATAAATTGCCCATACTGTGGAGAAAGAGATCAAGCTGAATTTTCTTGTGGAGGTGAGGCTCATATTGCAAGACCGAAAAATCCTCCTGAACTCTCTGATGATCAATGGGCAGAATATTTATTCTTGCGAAAGAACGAAAAAGGTATTCATTATGAAAGATGGAACCATGAATATGGATGCAGGCAATGGTTTAATTTAGCAAGAAATACCTCAACCGATGAAATTCTAGCAGTATATAAGATGGGAGAAACTCCTCCTAAATTAAAAGCAAATATTCCAGCTACTCCTTCAGGTGAGCCAACTATTGGATCAGGGAATTTATCAACATCAAAAAAAGATAGATTTTAAAAATAAAGATGCGATACAAAAATAATAAAAATCTCGAAAATAATAAGTCTGTTAGATTTTATTTTGATAATAAAGAATATTTTGGATTTGAAGGTGACACCTTAGCTTCAGCACTTCTTGCAAATGATGTTCACTTAGTAGGAAGAAGTTTTAAATATCATCGACCGCGGGGTATTTATACCGCAGGTAGTGAAGAACCTAATGGAATAGTTCAGCTTGAGACAAAAGAATATACCGAACCTAATAGAAGAGTGACTGAAGTACAGATATATGAGGGGTTAAAAGCTTTTAGTCAAAATAATTGGCCGTCAGTAAAATTTGATGGAGGCGCTATAAATGATTTACTATCACCATTTTTTCCTGCAGGGTTCTATTACAAGACCTTTATGTGGCCACCAAAGTTTTGGAAGGCATATGAGTTTTTTATAAGACATGCTGCAGGACTTGGTAAATCTCCAAAAAAAGATGATCCCCACAAATACGAACATTTTCATTATCATTGTGATGTTCTAGTTGTTGGAGCAGGAGTGAGTGGATTAATTTCAGCAGAAATTGCAGCGAATAATAATTATAAAGTATTACTTATTGAACAAGAAGACGATCTCGGAGGTGAAATTTTATCTACAAGAAATCAAGATATTAAAATAGATAACTTGCAAATTAATGAATGGAAAAATAAAATTGTTGATAAACTTTCTAAAAATTCAAATATAAAAATAGTAAAAAATACAACTTGTTTTGCTTATTTAAATTATAATTTATTATTAGCAGTACAAGAAATTGATCCAGAAAAAGGATTATATAAAAAAAACGATATTAAAGAAAGAATTTGGAAAATTAGATCAAAGAAAGTTATTTTAGCAACAGGTACAATAGAAAGACCAATAATTTTTAACAATAATGATAGGCCTGGAATTATGCTTTCTAACAGTGCGAAAAAATACTTAAATAAGTATGGAGTTGCACCTGGAAAAAATTTAGTTTTTTTTACAAACAATGATAGTGCCTATGAAACTTCAATAGATTTTTTTGAACAAGGTATAAAAGTAGAGGCTATTGTCGATACAAGAGATAGTAGTGATGGATATTACCCTAAAAAAGCAAATAAATTAGGTATTACTATACTAAAAGGTTATGAAATTAGTGATACTGTTGGAAGATTAAAAATTAGAGAAGTTAAATTAAGAAAAATAAAAACTGAAAACAATAATGAAAAATCTTCTATTAATATTAAATGCGATCTTTTAGCAATTGCTGGTGGTTGGACTCCTACTGTTCATTTATTTACTCAATCAAAAGGAAAACTCAAATTTAGAGATGTAGATGGAAGTTTTATTCCTAATGAAGTTTATCAAGATACATTGTGTGTTGGAAGTTGCAATGGTAATTATAATTTAAATGAAATATTATTAAAAACTCAAGAAGATACATATAAATATTTAAATGTTAATCAGCAAAATGAACTTGGTGAAGCAAACTACAAATCAGATGATCTAAATCACGGCAAACACGAAAATGTTTGGATTACATCAAAGAAAAATATCTCACGGACAAAAATGTTTGTAGATTTCCAAAACGATGTAACAGCAAAAGATATTAAATTAGCTTTAAAAGAGGGTTTTCAATCAATTGAGCATGTTAAACGCTATACAACAACAGGAATGGCAACTGATCAAGGTAAGACCAGTAATGTTAATGCACTTGGAATAATATCAGAGTTAACAAATACTGAAATTTCTGAATTAGGTACGACAACATTTCGTTTACCCTATAAGCCAGTGACATTTGGAGCAATTGCTGGACGTCATGTTAAAGAATTTTTTGATTTAGAGAGAACAAGCCCAATGCATCAATGGCATATTGATAATAAAGCTTTATTTGAGGATGTAGGTCAATGGAAAAGAGCCTGGTATTATCCTCAAAGGAATGAAAGTTTTCAGTCTGCTTTAAATAGAGAGGTAAAAGCAACTAGAGATAGTCTAGGGATATTAGATGCATCAACGCTTGGTAAAATTGATATTAAGGGAAGAGATGTTAGCGAATTCTTAAATAGAATTTACACGAATTCTTGGTCAAAATTAGAAATTGGAAAATGTCGATATGGTGTAATGTTAGGTGACGATGGGATGGTTATTGATGATGGTGTAACAACTAGATTAGACGAGTATCATTATCTCATGTCAACAACTACAGGAAATGCGGCATCAGTAATGTCAAAATTAGAAGATTGGTTACAAACAGAATGGCCAGAGTTAGAAGTATATTTAACATCCGTAACAGAAAATTATGGAACGATAAGCTTAAATGGCCCAAATTCAAAAAAATTAATGCAAAAACTAGTTCCAGATTTTGATTTTTCAAAAGAAAATTTTCCTCATATGAGTTTTAAGAATATTAATATTGACGGAATAAAATGTAGAGTCATGCGTATAAGTTTTACTGGAGAAATGTGTTATGAAATAAATGTGCCATCTGGCTATGCTAAAAACCTTTGGGAACTTTGTATAGATAAAGGTAAGGAATTTAATATTACGCCATATGGTACTGAAGCGATGCATGTACTTCGTGCTGAAAAAGGATTTATTATTGTTGGTCAAGAAACAGATGGGTCAGTAACACCAGTAGATCTAGATATGGACTGGATAGTTAGTAAGAAAAAATATGATTTTATTGGTAAAAGGGCATTATATAGAAGTGATACTATTAAAAAAGATAGGAAACAATTAGTTGGATTAAGAACTAAAGATCCAAATAAAGTTCTTGAAGAAGGAGCTCAATTGGTTGAAGAAATAACTGCCCTACCTATGAAAATGGTCGGTCACGTGACCTCTAGTTACTATTCACCTAATTTAAAAAGCTCTTTTGCTTTAGCTTTAATTAAAGGTGGTCTTGAAAAAAAAGGAAGTTTTTTAATTGCTCCAATGGAAAATGAAAATATTGAAGTAGAAATAACTAGTCCAATATTTATTGATCCTGAGAATCAAAGGGTTAATCAATGAGTTTATCTTACAGTAATGTTTTGAATATAAATAAAAAAAATTACAATGGAGTAACAATAGAAGAAAAAGCTTTATCAGGTAAAATAAATATACGTGGTAAAAGTTTAGATAAAGAATTTATGAAAAATATAGGCTCAGTATTAAACCTGGTTTTACCAATTGAGCCAAATGTAAGAATTTTTAATAATAATATTAGTATTATGTGGCTTGGTCCTAATGAATGGTTAGTCGAGACACCAGAAAATGAGAAAGATGAAATTATTTCTCTATTAGAATCTAAACTTAATCCAGAAAAAACAGCAATAACTGATGTTTCATTTAATAAAACTGTTTTACGGCTTGAAGGAGAAAAGGTATTTATTTTACTTTCTAAATTTCTTGTCGCGAACTTAGAAAAAATTTTGGAAACTAATTTTTCTGTAGCTCAAACTATATTTATAAAAATTCCAATACTTTTTATTAGAAATAATACTGATAAAGAAGAAACTTCATTGGATTTACATTTAAACAGATCACATGCAAAATATGTTTATGATTTATTAGTTGATGGTAGTGAAAATCTTAATATTTAATTTATTTTTTATCTTAATTTCATTAAGCACACAATCATCTGGCAAAACTATATTTGGAAAAGCAAAAGTAATTGATGGTGATACTATACATATTAATAAAAATAAAATAAGATTGCATGCTATTGATGCCCCTGAGACAAATCAAACATGTAATAAAAATAGTAAAGTCTGGAATTGTGGATTGGAATCAACAAAGTTTTTAAAGGAATTAATTGGTAATAATAAAATTGAATGCATAACACAAGGTAAGGATCGATATAATCGATTTATTGGAATCTGCTATAAAGATAATTTAGATTTAAATAGTGCAATCGTTCTGAATGGATGGGCGATAGCTTATCGCTATTATTCAGAAGATTATGTTAAAGAGGAAGAAAAAGCAAAACGAGATAAAAAGGGTATATGGATTGGGGATTTTGAAGAGCCTTATTTATTTAGAAAGAAAAATTAATAATCAACCATGATGTTGGGAGTCTTTCAAATAAATTAAATCTTCTATTTCTTTATCTTTATTTTTAATTATTTTTTTTAGCTCATTTAATTCATTTTCAAAACTACGATTTTTTTGTTCAATTTGTCTAAGTTCTGAATTTAGTATTGAATTTTGAATATTTACTTCTTCCATATCTTCAGTTGATACAGATTTTTCTAATTCTATTTCTAATTTTTGAACAAGATTTTTATATTTAGACAATTGCTTACTTAATTCAGTTATTTTATTTTCAAGTGTGTTAAGTTTCTCAATACTCTCTGAATTATTTTCTAATGTGTTATTTTCTAGATCTGATATATTGTTAAGAGATTGTTCATAATCATTTTTAATTGAATCGAATGATTCATTTAAATCACGTATTTCTTCACGTAAGTTTTTTATTTGATCATCTCTAAATTTTAATCGCTGATCTTTTTGGAATATCTCAAGTTTAAGTTCTTGTATTTCAGATCGTAAACTTGATTCATCAACCACACTGCTAGGAATGATTTCAATAGGTGGCTCAGTTTGATCAGTTGAAAAATCTATAGAAGGTAAATAGAAAAAAATACCAAAGATAACTATAATTGAAATTACTAATAAGATTCTGTTTCTTCTTCTTCTTCTTGCTTGTAAACCGACAAAACCTACCATATGAACTCTATAAAACGGCAAGTGTAAAAAATAAATATTTAATTATTATTAAATTGTGGATCTAAAGAATATGTGGTTGACCTTAAGTACTGTGTAATTTTTTTGATATCTCCAATTTTTACAAGATTTTCGTAAGGTATAAGTGAACCAAAGTACATATAGATATCATCACCTATCTTTCTTTTCAGTTCATACATACACAAAGAATATCTAAATGTTTGTCCTATTTTATTAGCAATGTGGTAAAGTTGGCTATTTTGACCGTCAAAAAAAATTGGTAAGACAGGGCTTTTAGTTTTAAGAACTAGTTTCGATACCCATTGTTTCCACTCACCATCATCAGCTTTTGTATTTTTTTTTAAGTTTTGTTTTGTTGCTATCGTTCCAGAAGGGAAAAGAACTAGAACACCTTCATTTTGCAAAACTTTTTCAGCTTCTTTACGTGTATTAATATTAGTTAATAGAGCTTCTTTATTTTCATTAAAATCAATTGGTAATATTTTATCTTTTACTGCGTCTGCTTGCCTTAAGACTTTATGTGTAACCATTTTATAATCTTGTCTTACTTTTGAAATTGCGGAACATATGGATACACCATCGGCAACTCCAAAAGCATGATTTGCTATAACAATTAATTTTCCTTTTTTTGGAATGTAACTGCCATCCTGAAAATTAGTTATTAAATTAAAATTTAATTTATCTACTGCATCATCCCAAAAAAGCTCAGGAGGTCTATTTTCAGATAAATATTCATCATATAATTTTTTTAATTTTAATTTTCCTGTTAAAAATTCGGTAATCTTAATAAATATTTGGCCAATAAAATTTACTTCCGCTGTTGCAAAAGTAAATACAATTTTATTTTTATTCATAATGAAAATGAATCAATTAAAATAAAATAAGTATTTTTCAAATATATTACATATTTGCATAATTTGGCCCCCCACTACCTTCAGGTACAACCCAATTTATGTTTTGTGATGGTTCTTTTATATCGCATGTTTTACAATGAATACAGTTTTGCGCATTAATTACAAATTTAGGATTTTGACTATCTGTCTTATCAACCTCATACACACCAGCGGGACAATATCTTTGAGATGGCTCATCATAAGCATTTAAAGTAAATTTTATTGGTAATTCCTTATCCTTTAATTGTAAATGGACTGGCTGATCAGCTTCATGGTTAGTTCCAGTCAAATAAACAGAACTGGTTTTATCAAAAGTAAATATTCCATCATATTTTGGATAATCTATTTTTTTTGAATCTTTTATTAATTGTAAAGCTTCATGATCAGCATGTTTGTGTTTTAGTGTAAAAGGAAGCTTGCCTCTAAATATTATTTGGTCAATACCTGTAAATATTATTGCAGGTATTAGCCCCCAATTAAAACTAGGTTTTACATTCCTTGCTGCATACAGTTCTTTATAAAGCCATGAACGTTTAAATTTATCTTCATATGCTGCAAGAGATACAGATTTACTTAAATAGTCATTAATTGTTTCAGCAGCTATAATTCCACTTTTCATTGCAGTATGAGAACCTTTAATCTTTGGCATATTTAAGGTGCCTGCATCACATCCAACTAGTAATCCGCCCGGCATATACATTGTAGGTAAACTTTGAATACCACCTTCAATAAGTGCCCTTGCTCCATACGCAATACGTTTTCCATTAGTTAGAATTTTCTTAATCACTGGGTGAGTTTTAAATTTTTGAAATTCATCATAAGGTGATAAATAAGGATTTTTATAATCAAGACCGATTACGTATCCTAAAAATATTTGTTTATTTTCTGCATGATAACAAAAACTGCCACCATAAGTTGCATTATCTAATGGCCATCCAGCAGTATGCATGACAAGACCTTCTTCATGCTGACTTTCGTCTACTTCCCAAATTTCTTTAAACCCAATTCCGTATTGTTGTGGTGACTTATCTTTCGATAAATTATATTTTTTAATTAATTGTTTACCTAAGTGACCTCTGCAACCTTCAGCAAATACTGTTACTTTAGCGTTAATATTAATACCTGGTTCAAAACTATCTTTTTTATTACCATCTTTATCAATACCCATATCACCTGTTTGAACACCAATAACATGATCATCATCTGAATATAATATTTTAGATGCTGCAAATCCTGGAAAAATTTCTACTCCTAAACTTTCAGCCTCACTTGCTAGCCATCTACATAAATTTGCAAGACTAATAATATAATTCTTATGATTTTTTTGAACACTGGGAAGAAGCCACGTAGGCCAATTTAAAGAGCCTTTTTTTGATAAGAATAAAAACTTTTCTTTTGTTACTTTAGTTTTAATTGGCGAGTCTTTACTTCTCCAATCAGGTATTAGTTCATCAAGTGCTCTTGTTTCAAAGACATTGCCACTTAAAATATGGGCCCCGACTTCTGATCCTTTTTCCAAAACACAAACATTAATTTCTGGGTTTAGCTGTTTTAGTTTAATTGCAGTTGAAAGGCCTGATGGGCCAGCACCTACCACCACAACATCATAGTCCATTGACTCGCGTTCTACTTCCATTTTATTTATTGTAATAAATTAATTTATTGTTGAATAGTATTTAATTTATCTAGTTCAGAAGATAATTGAGGCAATGCCTCGAATAAATCAGCGTTTAATCCATAATCGGCCACATTAAATATTGGCGCTTCTTCATCTTTATTGATTGCAACAATTACCTTGCTTTCTTTCATACCTGCTAAGTGCTGTATTGCACCAGAAATTCCGACAGCAATATACAAATCTGGGACAACTACTTTGCCAGTTTGACCAACTTGATAATCATTAGAAACATAACCGGCATCTACAGCAGCACGAGAAGCACCAACTGCCGCATTAAGCTTATCTGCTATTTCATTTAAAAGTTTAAAATTTTCGGCGCTTTGTAACCCTCTGCCGCCGGATATCACAACTCGAGCAGTACTTAATTCTGGTCTTTCAGATTGGGATTCTTCTCTATCTATAAATTCAACACTGCCACTATCATTATCAAAAGAAATATTTTCTACCTGTTCTTTTCCTCCACTAGTTTCTACAGGATCAAATGATGTTGGTCTTACCGTTACTACTTTAATCTTGTCATTTGATTTAACTGTTGCAATAGCGTTACCAGCGTAAATTGGCCTCATAAAAGTATCAGAACTTATTATTTTTATAACATCACTAACTTGTGCAATATCTAGTTTAACGGCAATTCTAGGAAAAATATTTTTTCCAAACGTTGTCGCAGGTGCCATAATGTGAGAATAATTATTGGCTAAAGATACAACAATAGGCTCAATATTTTCAGCAATTGGGTTTTTAAGTTTTTCATTATTGGCTAAATATACTTTTGAAACTTTTTCACATTTAGAAATATTTTTAGCTAGTTCCTCACATTCATGACCCGTTACCAAAACATGGATATCTTGATCTATTTGTGATGCTGCAGATATAGTATTTAAGGTAGATGATTTGATATCTGTATTATTATGTTCTGCTAATACTAATATTGTCATATTACTTTTGCCTCATGTTTAAGTTTTTGAACCAGTTCTACAACATCATTTACCATAATTCCTTTTTGTCTAACAGGTGGTTCTTCTACTTTTATTTGTTCAATCCTCGGTTCTATATTTATACCAAGTGAGGATGCATCTTTTGTATCAATTGGTTTTTTCTTTGCTTTCATTATATTTGGTAAAGAGGCATATCTAGGTTCATTAAGTCGAAGATCACATGAAGCTACAAATGGTATAGACACTTTTATTCTTTCTAAACCTTCATCTATTTCTCTAGTGACGATAGCATTTTGCCCATCGATTTCAATTTTAGATGCGAATGTAGCCTGAGGCCAATTAAGTAAAGCAGATGTCATTTGACCAGTTTGATTACAGTCATCATCAATAGCTTGTTTTCCCATTAAAATAATTGATGGTTTTTCTTCTTCAGCAACTTTAGAAATTATTTTTGAAATAGCTAGAGGCTCTAGATCATTTTCTGTTTTAATATGTATACCTCTATCAGCTCCCATTGCTAATGCAGTTCGTATAGTTTCTTGAGCCTTATCATTACCGATAGTAAGAATTATAATCTCGTCTGCTTTACCAGCTTCTTTTATTCGTAGAGCTTCCTCTACCGCATTTTCATCAGGAGGATTCATAGACATTTTTACATTATCTTTTTCAACTCCTGAACCATCAGCTTTAACCCTGATTTGAACATTGTAATCTATGACTCTTTTTACGGTGACAAGTAACTTCATACTATTGTTTTAGTTTTTCATTTTTAGGATCATAAGGACTATCCTCTATAACAGTTACATTGTATTTTTTATCTAATATATCCATTTCTAATTTTTGTCCGACATCTGCAAATTGAGGTTCTACCATACCAATAGCTAATGATTTTTTCACTCTAAAACCATAGTTACCTCCTGTCGCACGGCCTATAACTTTTCCATTATTATAAATTGGATTATTGCCTAAAGCATCTGCATCTTCAACATCATGAACCTCTAAAGTTACCATCTTGTTTTTAAAACCATTTTGCTGCCATTTAACAAGAGAATCTCTTCCTATAAAATTACCTTTGTTTAAATGTACAAATCTATCTAACCCAGACTCAAAAGCTGCGTATTCTATAGACATTTCGGTACCAACCAATTTGTATGTTTTTTCAACACGTAAGCTTTCCATGGCTCTAATACCAAAGGGTTTAAGTCCATGATCTTTTCCTGCTTCTATCAATTTATCAAAAATATGGTTTTGATATTCAATTGGATGATGTAATTCCCAACCGAGTTCTCCAACAAAATTCATACGCATAGCAATGCTAGGAGCTAAACCAACATTAATTTTTTTTGACGATAGCCAAGGGAAATTTTCATTAGATAAATCAGTCTTTGTAATTTTAGAGAGAATATCTCTTGATTTGGGTCCTGCTAAAACAAGAACACCCATACTATTAGTTAAATTTTCATAAATCACTGATCCATCTTTGGGCATCCATTTATGAATCCAATCATGATCTAATCTTTGAAACGCTCCTGCTGAAACTAAATAAAAGGAATTTTCTTTTTCTTTTGCAATTGTGAATTCTGAGTGAACTCCTCCAGCAGTATTTAATGCATGACAAAGATTAACTCTTCCAATTTTTTTTGGAATTTTGTTTGCTACTAGATAGTCTAGAAACTCTTCTGCGCCAGGTCCTGAAATCCGACATTTAGCAAAGGCAGTCATATCTAGAAGGCCAGCATTATCCTGAACATTCAAGCACTCGTTACCAACATGTTCAAACCATTTTGATCTTCTAAATGACCAATCATCTTTTTGTAATTCTTTTGAAGGTGCAAACCAGTTAGCACGCTCCCAACCAAACTTTTGACCAAAAACTGCACCAAGATTTTTTAATCTATCATAACAAGGAGCTTGTCTTAATGGACGTCCTTCTTCTCTTTCTTCATCAGGGTAGTGTACTGTAAAGACATTCGCGTAAGCTTCTTCATTCTTTTTAATCAAATATGCCTCTGTTGCATAATCACCAAATCTTCTAGGATCTACACCTAACATATCAATTGTAGGTTCACCGTCCACTATCCACTCGGCAATTTGCCATCCAGCTCCACCAGCTGCAGTAATTCCAAAACTATGACCTTCATTTAACCAGAAATTTTTAAGTCCCCATGCCGGTCCAACAATTGGACTTCCATCTGGTGTATAACAAATAGCGCCATTGTAAACTTTCTTAACTCCAACTTCTCCAAAAATAGGAACACGATGCATTGCTGATTCAATGTGAGGTTCTAAACGCTCTAGATCTTCTTGAAATAATTCGAATTCAGATTCTTTATCAGGTCCATCAACATAACAAACTGGAGCTCCTTTTTCATAAGGCCCTAAAATCAATCCTCCTCTTTCTTCACGCATGTACCAAGAACTATCAGAATCTCTTAAGACTCCCATTTCAGGAAGTCCTTGTTCTTTTCTTTTTAATATTTCAGGATGATCGTCGGTCACAATGTATTGATGTTCAACAGGTATAACAGGAATGTCAAGTCCGACCATCTTTCCAGTCTGTCTTGCAAAATTACCACTACATGACACTACATGCTCACATTCAATAGATCCTTTATCAGTTTCTACAATCCATAAATCATCTTTATTTTTTTTAATTCCTATTACAGAAGTGTTTCTATAAATTTCCGCACCTTTATCTCTTGCTCCTTTTGCAAGAGCTTGAGTTAGATCAGCTGGTTGAATGTATCCATCTTCGGGATGCTGAATTGCACCTATTAATCCATCTGTGTTACAAAGTGGCCAAATTTCTTTTACTTGTTCAGGAGTTAAAAATTTAACATCTACACCAATTGTTTTAGCGACTCCTGAATATTGATAATACTCATCCATTCTATCTTGAGTAGTTGCTAAACGAATATTTGAAACCACACTAAACCCAACTTTTTGTCCTGTTTCTTCTTCTAGAGTTTTGTAAAGTTTGACTGCGTATTTATGTAATTGACCTACTGAATAACTCATATTGAATAGTGGAAGTAACCCTGCAGCATGCCATGTTGATCCTGAGGTTAATTCCTTTCTTTCAACCAGAACTACATCTGACCAACCCTTTTTTGCTAAATGATAAAGAGTGCTAACACCTACTGCACCTCCACCGATGACAACTACTTTTGACTTTGATTTCATTATTACTATTTAATACTGTACTTCATTAATCATATTAAATAAGGTGGGTCAATCATGAGATACTTCAAAAAAATAATTTTGGTGGTTATAATGAGTGCGTTTATTTGTCTTCCTGTTAAGGCTGAAATGACTCTTAAAGAATTATTTTTTGATGAGTCAAAGCCTTTTCATTTAAAAATATTAGATGTTATTCCTGAGGAAGGAATTGTGCAAATTGGTGATGAAAATGCGAAAAATACTATTATTGAATTCATGGATTATTTTTGCGGATACTGTAAAAAAGTCCATCCTGAATTGCTTCAAATTGCAAACGAAAGAGAGGATACAAGGATAGTTTTCCTTCAACATCCAATTTTAAGTGAGTCATCTAAATTACTAGCAAATATGGTAGTGGCTGCCAATATGCAGAACAAGGGTATTGATTTTCATAATGCATTATTTGAAGTTGAGGGAAATTTAAATAATGCAAAACTAAAACAAATAATTGAAAACCTTGAGTTGAATGATGCTAAATTAAATATCGATATGACAAAAGATGAAGTTAATAACGTTGTTAGACTTAGTTCTTTTTTAGCTAATGGATCTGGTGCGCGTGGCACTCCTACTTTTTTCGTTAATGAAGAATTTGTTGTTGGTTATATCTCTATTGATAGAATAAAAGCTTTATTAAAATAAAGAAGCTCTATTAATTAAAAAGAGCTTCTAAAATATTTTATTTATCAACTACTTCTCTTGTATTAGCGTTGTGTGATTCAGTAAAAGGAATTGGTACAACTTCTGCATCTACTGGTACACCAGGTGTATCTGCATATTGATCAGGTAGATGAACTTTGAATTTACGACCAAAATTTCCAATAGGAAAACCATTTTTATTTAGAGTTCCATCAAATGGTACATAGCCCATAGCAATGTTCCGTCCTTGCTCAGGATGATACCAAGGAGACGTTATGAATCCACAAGGTTCATTACCATCTTCTGAAACAAGCCAAAAATCAGGAGCATATTCTTCGATAGGTTTTCCTCCTAAGCTTAACCCAACTAACTGAAGCTTGTATGGTTTTTTTCCATCTTTTAAATCTGCCTTCATCTTTTCAAGAACAGTTTTTCCAACATAATCAGAAGTTTTATTCCACTCACCTTTACCAGATAGAGATACTTGATAGCCTAAATTACATTGAAAAGGATTATGCTGATTATCCATGTCTTGACCCCAAGATAGAATTCCTGCTTGAATTCTACGATGATGAGCTGGAGCGATAACCATAAGATTATGTTTTTTTCCTGCTTCTAAAACAGCATTCCACATATCATCAGCATATTTAGTGGACTCATATAAATAAATTTCAAATCCAGCCTCTCCAGAGAAACCTGTTTGAGAAATTATACAATCTCTTCCCCCTACTTTCGCAGCAGCAAGTCCATAGAATGGCATTTCATCAACTTTAACTTGATCACCTATTAAATCATTCATCAAAGCATGCGCTTTAGGTCCTTGAATTTGAACTGGGCTTACATCAATTTCATCAATATGAACATTAAACCTATTATCATGATTTACGCCCTGTAAATAAAGACCAATATCTGAGTCAGATAATGAAAACCAAAACTCGTCTTTTGAAATTCTAAGAAGAATTGGATCATTTAAAACACCACCATATTGGTTACATAGAATAACATATCTTCCTCTCATTGGAGATATTTTAGTAGCATCCCTAGTTATGACATAATCAACAAATGCCTCTGCATCAGGACCTTTAACTTGAATTTGTCTTTCGACAGCAACATTCCACATAGTAACATGGTTTTTAATTGCCTCATATTCAACCATTGCTCCACCATCTTCAGGTTTAACATAACCTCTTGGATGATAAATTCTATTATAAACTGTTGCTCTCCAACATCCCGCCTCCATAGACAAATGCCAATAAGGTGATTTTCTCACTCTGGTTGAAATAAGCATTTGGACTGGTGTAGGACCACTTTGTCTTAAATTGTAGGGAACCTTTCTGTCCGATTGATCCACCGACGTAGAATGTTTAATCATTATAAACTCCTTAAATAAATATGTTATTTCTGTATTTAATCTTTAAATACTCTGCAATGATAAAATGTAGGTGATGTAAAAAAAATGGTGGACCTTAATTAGGTCAAAATTTCGTCTTAGTTTTGACAGCAAATTTTGATATTTTTAATCTATGAAATTTAAATTATTGCTACCTATAATCTCTTTACTAATTTTTTTAGGCGGTTGTTCAGCTAGTTATAAACAACTCTCTAAAATGGAAAATAAAGAACCAAAAAACTTTCAAGAACACTTACTATCCGAATACAAAAAAAGAGCTAGTTTCGAGGCAGAAGAAATGCACGATTGGAATTCCACAAAATTATATTCTGAAAAAGCTCTAAAGAGTTTAGAAACTGATGAAATATATCCAGAAGAAATTTCATATTGGAAAATTCCAGAAGAAAATTTTAATGAAATAGAAATTGCATATGAAAACCTTATGACAATTTATAAAGATGCTAAAAATATTGATCCTTATAATTTAGCAAGAGCTATTTCATCTTTAGATTGCTGGTCAGAGCAACAGGAGGAAAATTGGCAAACATGGGATATCAATAGTTGCAAGAATGATTTCTTAAAAGCGATGCATAATATTTATGAAAAAATATCTACTCAGGAAAATAAGCGGGAAACTTCAGTTAATAAAGATAATAATATAGAAAATGAAACAAAAGATGAAGTTACAATTGTGACTAAAAATGAAAATGAAGAATTAATGCAAATAATTTATTTTGATTTTGATCAATTCAATTTATCTGAAGTTAGTAAAGATAAAATAAAAAAATTTTTAAATAATTATGGAAGTGATATTAATGAATATCTTGTAGTTGGACATACTGATACTAAAGGAACAAATAAATATAATTTATCATTATCAATCAAAAGAGCAGAGGTTGTAAAAGAAATTTTAATTAATTACGGAATTAATCAAAGTAGTATTAAAATTTTAGGTAAAGGTGAGGAATCTCTAGCTGTAGATACACCAGATAACACCAAACAGCCCGTAAATAGAAGAGTAGAAATAAAAAAAACAAATTAACTTTTGTTTATAAATATTTTGGTATATTGAGCTTTTTCAATGTATTCCAAAACTACAAAAAAAATAAATATTACCGTTAAGCCTTATTATCTTGAGGATCAATCTGAGCCTGAAGATCAGCATTATGTATGGGCGTATAAAGTAACAATTGATAACCAAGGTAATGAAAAAGTACAGCTGGTAAACAGACATTGGAAAATTATTGATGCTAATGGTACTCTTCAAGAAGTACGAGGTAAAGGTGTAGTAGGGGAACAACCTATATTAAATCCAGGTGAAAAATTTGAGTATACTAGTGGTACACCTTTAACTACTTCTTCAGGTTTCATGGAAGGAAGTTATGAGATGCAAAATGATGATGGAAATACATTTGATGTTCAAATACCTCAGTTTTCATTAGATACACCATTTGAAAATAATAAATTAAATTAATTAACAAAAACAATGAGAGACTTCAGGTCGATATTAAACATAATTGGAATGCTGATATGTATTGAAGCAGTAGCAATGCTCATCCCAATGTTCTTTGATCTTTATTATGGTAATTATGATTGGTTACAATTTTTTTACTCAAGCTTAATCACATTTTTTATTGGTATAATTTTATATTTTTCATTTAGAAAAAAAGATATTAAGCTTGGAATACGGCAAGCATTTTTGTTAACAATTTCATCTTGGCTAGTAATATCTCTTTTTGGTGCAATTCCCTTTGTGTATTCATCATCTTCCCTTTCATATACAGATGCTTTTTTTGAGTCAGTAAGTGGAATTACTACAACTGGTGCAACTGTAATTAATAATTTAGAAAACTTATCAGAGGGTATATTAATTTGGAGATCTCTTCTCCAATGGTTTGGTGGTATAGGAATAATTGTTCTTGCAATGGCTATTCTGCCAACGTTACAAATTGGTGGAATGCAACTGCTACACATGGAACATGATGATCCTTATGAAAAAACAATTCCTAAAGTTAATCGATTTGTAATTGAATTATTTCTACTTTACGTATCATTGTCTATTATTTGTGCCTTTTTGTATTTTGTAAATGGAATGCAAGGTTTTGATTCAATTATTCATGCAATGACTACTATCTCAACTGGTGGATTTTCTAATTATGATGAATCATTTTCATATTTTAATTCATTTAAAATTGAAAGTATAAGTATTATTTTTATGTTGGTAGGCAGTTTACCATTTGTCTTGTATTTGCAATTTTTACATAATCAAAAAATATTTATTTTTAAAGATGATCAAATAAAATTATTCTTTCTAATTTTATTTATAATTATTTTATTAACGACAATTTGGCTAATTACTAATCAATCTATGAATGCAATTTCTGCTTTTAGAATTGCCTTATTTAATATTACATCAATTTTAACTGGTACCGGCTATACTAGTAGTAACTTTTCCAATTGGGGAAGTTTTGGCATTGTAATAATGATGATAATTATGTTTATTGGTGGGTGCGCAGGATCAACCACAGGAGGAATTAAAATATTTAGATTGCAAATACTTTTTAGAGGAGCAATTACCCAAATAAGGAAACTGACTCAACCTCATGCAGTATTGATGATGAGATTTAATGGCAAATCAGTTAATGAAAACACTTATAACTCCATTATGGGCTTTTTCTTTATGTATATATTTTTATTTATTTTATCAGCAGTAAGTTTAAGCTTATTCAATTTAGATTTTTTAACTGCCTTTTCAGCAGCTGCTTCTGCAATTTCAAATGTTGGTCCTGGGTTAGGTGAAATGATAGGACCTAGTGGAAATTATTTTTTATTAGATAATGGAGCTAAATGGATATTGTCTCTAACAATGATTATTGGTAGACTAGAAATTTTTACAGTACTAGTTCTATTATCTATCAATTTTTGGAGAGCTTAAATACTTAGATAATCTCCCATATAAATAGATAATTGGTTTTTTGTTTCGTTAATATAATCTTTCATTGTTGTTATTAATAATTCATTAATAATTATTTCAACTTCATTTAATGAAATATATTTTTGAGATGTTGTAGATCTAGAAGTTTGAACAGAAGTATTTGCCTTTAAAAAACCACTGTCATCGTAGAGTTCATATTCAACTAAAAAAAATAATTCATATTTATATATAGTTTTTTCTTCATATTTTTTGGCATCAACATTCTCAATTTCATTTTTTGTAATAGATGCATCTAAAATATTAATAACTAATTTATTTTCATTTCCAATTTTTAATATGTTTTTGTTATGCCATTCCACAATTACATCTATCGGTGATTTATGAATTTGTTCTTCAATATTATTTTCCGAAAAAACAGAATTATATTTTTTATTAATTTCAATATTTTTTGCATTAATTGAAATAGTATCAAACTTCGAAGTATCAATTTCAATTGGTGCTAAAATTTCAACAGGTTGACATGATAAAACCAAAAATAAAATTAAAGTAAAACTATTTTTTAAGTACATAAATTAATATAGCTTGTTGAATGAACATTCTATTTTTTGCTTGCATTAATACAACAGAATTTTTTCCGTCAAGAACTTCTGATGTCACTTCTTGACCTCTTTTAGCAGGCAAACAATGCATAAAGATTACATTATTTGAAGCATTACTAATAATTTTTTTATTTACGGTATGATTTTTAAAATATTTTTTTTTATTTTTATTTTTTTCACCCATAGAAACCCAAACATCAGTCATTATACAATTTGAATTTTTGGTACCTAATATAGGATCAAAAAAATGATTTAAATTTTTGTTTTTGTATTGTTGAAACTCTTTTTTATAATTCTTAAAAATTTCTTTTGGAATGATTAAATTCAGTTTGAAATTATAAATATTTTGCAAATGGATAAGAGAGCGTAAGACATTATTATAATCACCTATCCAAGCAATATTAGCATTTTTTATACTTTTAAGATTCTCTTGTAGAGTTAAAAAATCACCAAGTATTTGGCATGGATGACTATATTCGGTTAAACCATTTATTATCGGTAAAATATTTTCTTTACTTAGATTTACTATTTGTTTGTGATTATTATTTCTTATCATTACGCAATCAATATATTGACTTAATACATTGAGGACATCTTCGGCTTTTTCTCTTTTATTATCAAAGCCAATATCTTTACTTTGCAATTCTAAAACAGAACCTCCTAATTTTTGCATTCCTACATTGAAACTTAATCTCGTTCTCAGTGATTGTTTTTCAAAAATTAAACCGAGAGTTTTATCTTTGCAAGATGAAGAATATTTTGTTGGGTTTTTTTTGATTTTTTTAGCAAGAGAAATTATTTCATCAATCTCTTTTTTTTTAAAACTATTAATATCAATAAAATGCTTCATCTTGATAGTTCTTTTAAACTTTTTTTAATTATTGTTAATGATTTATCAATCTCTTTATAAGATACAATAAGTGGTGGGGCTAATCTTACAGTATTATCTGCAGCAGGTACATTTAGTAATTTATTTTTTTTAAGTTGTTCAGAAAAATCTATATTGCTAATATTTGTTTTAATTCCTAATAAAAGTCCTGCACCTCTAACTTCTGAAATAATATTTGATGAATTCTCTAATTTTTTTAAATTTTTCCAAAAATATCTCGCTGTTTTATCAACTTTTTTAAGAAATCTTTTATTAGAGATAATTTTTAAGACTTCTAAACCTACACTCATGGCTAACGGATTACCCCCATAAGTTGATCCATGACTACCTTTAGTCATTGCAACACATGCTTTGTTTGTTGACATACAAGCACCAAGTGGAAAACCCGATCCAATACCTTTTGCTACAGACATAATATCAGGTTTTATTTTTGCCCATTCATGTGAAAATAATTTACCTGATCTTCCAAATCCACACTGAACCTCATCGAAAAAAAGTAAGATTTTCTTTTCGTTACAGATTTTTCTTAGTAATTTTAAAAAACTTAGATTGGCAGGACGAATACCTCCTTCTCCTTGAATTGGTTCAATAATAATACCAGCTGTTTTTTTGTTTATTGCCGATATTAATTTTTTTTCATTATTAAATTCGATTTGTTTAAACCCTTTAAGCATAGGGCCAAAACCGTTAGAGTATTTTTTGTTTTTTTGTGCAGAAAGTGCTCCATAAGTTCTTCCATGAAAAGCGCCATCAAAAGTAATAATCTCTGTTTTGTTAGTCTTGTAATATGAATGATATCCTCTTATTATTTTAATTCCGCATTCAATAGATTCAGCTCCAGAATTAGTAAAAAAGACTTTGTCTGCAAAAGAATTTTTACAAAGTAATTTTGCAAATTGTTCCTGTTTTTTTATTTTATATAAGTTTGAAACATGCCAAAGTTGTTTCGATTGCTTATTAAGAGCCTCTATAAGCTTAGGATGACAATGACCAAGAGAATTTACAGCTATTCCACTTGCAAAATCTAAATATTTTATATTTTGACTAGAGTATAAATAACATCCTTTGCCTTTTGCAAATTCAAGAGATTTGTTCCCATAAGTTGGCATCACGTTTGATAAAAGTTTACTAACCATATTTAAAATTTAATTTTATATCCTCTACGAAACATAAAATAGCATAATAAAATTAATATAATATTAATAATTATTAAGAAGATTGATCCTTGGATTAATGAGCTATCAGAAATACCTGTAAAAGCATATCTGAAACCATCAATATTATAGAAGAATGGATTGAATGAGGAAACTGTCTGCCAAAACTCTGGAAGTCTCGAAATTGAATAAAATGTTCCAGACAAAAAAGTAAGAGGTAAAACTATAAAATTAGTTATGCCTTGTTGTTGATCCCATTTGTCTGCCCATATACCAACTATTGTTCCCAAAGTTCCCATCATTATACACCCCATTAATGTAAAAAATAAAAGTGCTGTATAAGAGTGGACATGAAGTGGCACAAATATCATAACTCCTAAAGTTGTTACTATACCGCACACAACACCTCTGCAAACTGAGCCAATTATAAATCCGAATGCTAATTCAACATTGTTTAATGGTGCCATTAATATGTCTACAATATTACCTTGAAATTTTGATTGACCAATACTTGATGCCGAATTAGCAAAAGAGTTTTGAAGCATAGTCATCATTATCAAACCAGGTGCAATAAAATAAGGAAGATCAATACCATTTATAGAATTTACAGATCTACCTAGAGCTAAACTAAAAACAGCTAAAAATAATAAAGAGCTGATAGCTGGTCCAATCACAGTTTGTATTCCAACTTTTAAGAACCTAAAGACTTCTTTTTTTACTAATGTAAGAAAACAAAGATAATTATAGTAAATCATATTAGGAGTTTTCTTTTAATATATTTAAATTATTTGTATATTAATTTAGTGGACGAAAAAAAACTCTTAAAATATGCCGTTGATTACTTAAGCAAGTACGATTCCTCAAAGAATAATTTAGTTAGTGTGCTTAAAAGAAAAATTTTAAGATTAAATTTAACAAATTTTGAGAAAAAAAAACTCATTAATATTATTGAAAGAATAATTTTAAAATTAGAAAAAAATAAATTTATTGATGATGATAGATATAGCTCAACAAAAATTCTTTCTTTATCAAATTCTGGAAGATCTAAAAATTTTATTTTCAATTACTTGATAAAAAAAGGAGTTAGTAAATCTCAAATTCAAAATAATTTAAACTTAATGAAGCAAGATAACGATAATTGGGAATTAGAGTCAGCAAAAATATTTGCTAAAAAAAAGAAATTGTTGGAAAAAAATGAAAGTTATGAAAAAAAATTAGCAAAAATGGCAAGAGCTGGATTTAGCTATGACATATGTAAGAAAATATTAGGTTAGCTTTCTTTTATATGAATCTTACCTTCTAATAATCTTGCAATTTGTTTGGTTGTTTCAAATCTTTCAAATGTAATTCTGATTATTGCAGTTAAAGGTGCTGCAAGAAGAACTCCAATAAAGCCCCAAATCATACCCCAGAATATTAATGATAAAATAATTGTAATTGGATGTAATCCAAAACTCTCACCAAATATTTTAGGTTCTACAAAATTTCCTACTATTTGATGAATAATCGTAGGTAAAATTATAATTAATACAACTAGTGTTGGATCGTTGTATTGAAGGAAAGCAATTGGTAATGGAAGTAAAACAGCAATAACAGAACCAATAACTGGAATGAAATTTAAAATAAATGTTAAGCTTCCAAAAATGAAGGCTAATTCCAGACCTAAAAACCAATAAATTAATCCTGCTGCAATGCCGGTAAAAGCTGATGTTAAAAATTTAGTAAATATATATTTTTTTACTAATCTAATAATATCATTCCATTCATCTGAAGTATTTTTAGGAGGAGTTCCTAATAATAAAAATAATGTTATAATTACAACTAAAAGAAACTTTGAAATAAAATTTGCACTATTACTTAATATAGTTGCAGCCCAATTAGTAATGGGTAACTCTGCAATTGTATTTCTAATTGTTTCTCTATCAATATCAATTTCAAATTGTTGCAGTTGTATTATGACTGCCTCAATTAAAATGATTACTTTTTGATTATAATCATCTGCAGACTCCAAGAATGTTGCTACAGAAGAAACAATAAAAGGAACTATAATTGAGAATAAAAGTACAATTAAACAAATACTTATAAAAACTGCTATAAATCTGTGAACACGAAGATTTATAGTTTGAAAATCAATTATTGGATCAATTAATATCCTTAAAAGAAGTGCTAACACAAATGGAACCATTATTGGTTGAGAAAAATTTAGTATAAATGCTACAGCAATACTAGCTAATATAAAAAGAGAACCAGAAATTACACGATTACTTTCGTTCATTAATTTTTTGTAGATTGAGGATTAAAAATCTCAGTTTTTTCATCAGATAATTTCTCAACATAAAGTGATTGGCTTGGAAACGCAAAACCAGCCTCATTATTTTCAACAATTTCAATTATTTTTACAGCAAGATTTTCTTTAATTTTTAAAAATTCAGCCCATTCATTCGTAACTGTAAATGTTTGTACTAACATATCAATAGAGCTATCAGAAAAACTATCTATTCGAACGTAGAAACTTGCGTTTTGATTTTTTGCAAAGTTATCATCTTTCTCAATTAATGTATTTATCTCATCTCTAATTTTTTTTAATTGATCAATTGTTGTTCTATACTCTAGTCCAATTAACCATCTTATACGTCTATGATGTCTTCTTGTATAATTAGTTACAGACTGCTCAGCAAATTTATAATTTGGTACCATTACTGGTGTTGAATCAAACCTTCTAACAAGTGTAGATCTAAATCCAATTTGTTCAACAACCCCTTCAACTTCTCCAGAAACTAATATTACATCTCCTACAGTAAATCTTTTTTCCATTAATATCATAATACCGCTAATTAAATTTTTAAATAAATCTTGTGCACCAAGTGCTACTGCTACGCCAAATAATCCTAATCCTGCAATTACTGGCCCTACTCTTATGCCCCACAACTCTAATATTGCGACCGACCCAAGTACAATAACAAGAATTTTTAAACCTTTAAGAGTCCAATCAACTAATGGCTTTGAAATTTTTGACTCAAAGTTTTTTATTACAAATGAAAAAGGAATAATCAATTGATGTAGTAACCAGAATATAAAAATTGTAATTAATGATCTGTTTAGTAAATCTAAAAAATCTTGATTGTTTTCAGAAACATTCAAGTACGAAGAAGCTATAAAAAAACCTAAAACAACAGGAAGAAATTTTAATGGTCCATCAAGTACTTCAATAACAGCGTCATCAATTTGATTAGATGTTCTCGAAACAATTCTTGATAATCGATTAAGAATAAATCTAGCAATAAGTCTTCTAAGTAAATAAAAAAGCAGGAAAATTACAAGACTTACTATGATATCAGTAGCATTTATGCCAAAAACACCATTGTTCCAAACATCTAAAAAAAGGTCGGTGAAGCTATTGAATGATTCCATAAGCAATATATCTAATACTCACTAACATGAAAACTAAATTTTTACTTGTTTTTTTGATTATGCTTAGCTTAAAGAATACTGTATTAGCCAATGAAACAGTGAATTTATACGATTTTTCATTTGAAGATATAGACGGCAATCAAGTAAATTTAGAGAAGTTTGTAGGTAAGCCAATTTTAATAGTAAATACAGCTTCAAGATGTGGTTTCACTCCACAGTATGAAGATCTTCAAAATTTATTTCTTAACTACAGAAAAAGTGATTTAACAATAATAGCTACTACCAGCAATTCCTTCAATCAAGAATATTTAGATACTGAAGATATTAAAAAAATATGTTTAGTTAACTACGGTGTAGGTTTTGTTACTTCATCGCCAATGGATGTTAAGGGAAGTAGTGCCCATCCAATTTATGCCTGGATTGAGGAAGAGTATAACGAAAAACCAAAGTGGAATTTTTACAAATTTCTTTTTGATAGAAATGGAAAACTCGTTAAAACTTGGTCTTCTATGACAAAACCAGATAGTATAAAAATTACAAATATAATAGATCGATTAATTTAAAAAAAAAGGGCAAATAAATTGCCCTTTTTTCATAATTATTTTCATTAAAGATTACATCATGCCGCCCATGCCTCCCATGCCGCCCATGCCGCCCATGCCGCCACCCATATCAGGCATAGCAGGTGCTGCAGATTTATCTTCAGGAGCATCAGCTACCATAGCTTCAGTTGTAATTAATAAACCAGCTACAGATGCTGCATCTTGTAGTGCAGTTCTAACAACTTTAGTTGGATCAATTATACCTGCATTTACCATGTTGGTGTATTTATCCATTTGAGCATCATAACCAATATTATGATCTTTACTTTCACGAATTTTACCGGCTACTACTGCTCCATCAACTCCAGCATTTTCTGCAATTTGTCTCATTGGATTAAAGAGCGCTCTTCTTACTATATCAACGCCAATCTTTTGATCATCATTAGCAGTTTTAACTGATTTCAATGAATTTGTAGCATATGCAAGAGCTGAACCACCTCCAGGTACTATACCTTCTTCAACAGCTGCTCTTGTTGCATGCATTGCATCTTCGACTCTGTCTTTTTTCTCTTTAACTTCAACTTCTGTAGCACCACCAACTCTGATAACTGCTACACCACCTGCTAATTTTGCAAGCCTTTCTTGAAGTTTTTCTCTGTCATAGTCAGAAGTTGTTTCTTCAATTTGTGCTCTGATTTGATTACATCTACCTTCAATATCTTTCTTTTTACCAGCACCTTGAACGATAGTTGTGTTCTCTTTGTCAACAACTACTCGTTTAGCAGTACCTAGCATTTCAAGATTAACATTTTCTAGCTTTATGCCAAGATCTTCACTTATTACTTGGCCACCAGTTAAAATTGCAATGTCCTCTAACATAGCTTTTCTTCTATCTCCAAAACCTGGAGCTTTAACTGCAGCAATTTTTAAACCACCTCTTAGTTTGTTTACAACTAAAGTAGCTAAAGCTTCGCCTTCAATATCTTCAGCAATAATTAATAGTGGCTTTGTAGATTGAACAATTGATTCAAGTAAAGGTAACATAGGTTGTAAACTTGATAGTTTTTTCTCGTGAAGTAAAACATAGCAATCACCAAGTTCAGTGATCATTTTTTCTGCATTAGTTACAAAATATGGTGAAAGATAACCTCTATCAAACATCATACCTTCAACAACATCAAGTTCAGTATCTAAGCTCTTTGCTTCCTCGACGGTAATAACACCTTCTTTACCTACTTTTTGCATCGCACTTGAAATCATTTTACCAACTTCAGCATCACCATTCGAAGCAATAGTACCTACTTGCGCAACTTCCTTATCAGTTTTAATTACTTTAGATTTTTTTCTAATTTCGTTAACTACGGCTTCTACAGCTAAATCAACACCTCTTTTAAGATCCATTGGGTTCATTCCAGCTGCAACAGCTTTCATTCCTTCAGTTGCAATTGCTTGTGTTAATACGGTTGCAGTAGTGGTTCCATCACCAGCAATATCATTAGTCTTACTAGCAACGTCTCTAACCATTTGAGCGCCCATATTTTCAAATTTGTCTTTTAATTCTATTTCCTTGGCAACACTTACTCCATCCTTGGTAATTCTAGGTGCTCCAAAAGATTTATCCATAACTACATTTCTACCTTTAGGTCCTAATGTAACTTTTACTG
>CACBDX010000007.1 GCA_902538155.1 uncultured Alphaproteobacteria bacterium | reverse complement strand
CATATATTACAAAATTATTTAACCAAAAAAATAATCCTATAGAACAAAGGAAATACATAATATTCTCGAAAGTAAGAAACATACCAAAATGAAATAAAACAAAACATAGATAAATAGGATTTCTAGAGTAAGCATAAATTCCAGTTTTTATAATTTTATTTGTTTCAGTTTGGGGAAGTAATTTTTCTTCATGTGCATTAAATGCGTTTCTTGAGGAAAAAAACACAATCGGCATTAAAATAATAATTAATAATCCAAGAAGATTAAGAATATAGAGAAGTGGATATTTAGGAAAGATAAATTCTCCAAAAATATAAGAGGCTATCAAAAGATAAACTGAAATATAAAGTGGATTTCCTTTTACATCTGGCCCCATTTAAAGCTCCTCTATTGCCCTACCTAGACTTTCATAATCACTAAATACATTCAAAGCACCATTGTCAAATAATTCATTTGTATCTCTATTTGAATGCCAATGTTTTCCTGCGGTAAGCCCAAATACCCTTACTCCTGCAGCAGTAGCTGCTCTAACACCTACTCCACTATCTTCAACAATAACTGTTTCTTCTATATTAAGTGAATTATCATTTACAACCTTCAAGTATATATCGGGATCAGGTTTTGGTCTTTTAACCATATCAAATGAGTATACCTGATCACTTAAAAAAAATTCATCTAAATCAACAAGCTTTAATCCATCCAGAATTCTATCCTTATTACTATTAGATCCAATGAAATGATTTCTTTCTGATTTAATAATATAATCTTTTGCTCCATCAACTAGTTTTAAATCCTTGGAATAGACTTCTGCAACAATATCAAATATTTCGTTTGTAAATTTTTCTTTATTTTCAATCTTATATTTAGCAGATAATAAATCTATTACTTCAACTGTTTTTTTTCCAGCATATTTGTAAAATTGCTCCTCTTTAATTGATTGATCAAATTTACTAAAATATTTAGAAAAAGCTTTAGAAGCTAAGACTTCACTATCAACTATTACTCCATCAAAATCAAAAATTATATTTTTAATCATTTTTTTATATTTCTGTCTTTTTATATTCTGATTTCTCTAACCAGTCAGGATTAATCTCGATACCCCAACCAGGAGTATCTTCAATTTTAACCATTCCATTAGATATTTTAAAAGGGTCACCTAAAAATAAATTCTGTTGCCATGGATAATAATCTTTACCTTCAATTGAAAATTCAAGATAGGGACCTGGATTATTTATTGCTTTTAAAAAATGCATTGTACAAATTGTTACTAAAGATAAATTAGCTGTATGTGGAGTACATATAAAACCACCCTTTTCAATAATTTTCGCAACCTTCAAAGCTTTTGTTAATCCTCCCATATACATAACATCAGGCTGAAAAATATTTACAATTTTTCTGTTAACCATATCTCTCCAAATTCTAAGGTCACAATCCTGCTCACCCCCAGTAACGTCTATCTTTAAACTATCAGTAACTTTTTTAGTTTCCTCTGGCTTCCAGTAAGGACAAGGTTCCTCAAAATGTGTAACATTATTATCTTCTAAAAGTTTGCCAATTTCTATTGCTTGATGAGAACTATAACAACTATTTGCATCGACCATTTTAATTACACTTTCATCTAAAGATGAATTTATTGTTTTTACTATACTGGGTGTTCTTCCATCCCATTCGTCAACTCCTCTTCCACATTCAGAACCAACTCTAAATTTAAATGCATTAACACCTTTTTCATCAAAGAGTTTTTTAAATCTATTTGCCTCATCATCTGGCGTAATATCTCTTTTCATTGATGAACCATAAATTCTTAAATTTCCAGGAGATCCTCCTATCAATGAAACGACAGGTTTACTTTCAATTTTACCTTTCAAATCCCACAACGCTGTATCTAAACCAGCTATTGCACGTAAAAGATATGATCCAGGAAATTTATGTTCTCTTTCAAAGATAAGATCTTCTAAATCATCAAAATCAATATATTCTTTTCCTAAAACCCAAGGTGCTACTTGTTTATGAAAAATTTGAGCTGTAATATCTGCATGATAAGTTGACATTTGACCGTAACCAATTGAGCCATCCTCAACTGTTATTTTTACAAAACTTACATATGGTTTTGTAAATGTTTCAAGTTTTACTATTTTCATAAATTAATTTTTTTTTAAATCCTCAATAATAAATTTACTTCCAAGATTAGCAAGCATCATTACAGGGGCATTTATATTGCCCGAGGTAATATTTGGAAAGACAGATGCATCAGCAATCCAAAGATTCTCCATACCATGAACTTTTAATCTTTCAGAGACAACTCCCTTTTTAGGATCTTCATCCATTTTACAAGTACCACAAGGGTGATAGATAGAAACTGCATTAGATTTAAAGTGATTAATCATTTCTTCTTCAGTAGCATTTAAAAGATCATGCGTAACACTTTCATTTCTTATTTTTTTAATACTATTTGTATTTGCCAAAACTTTAGAAAAATTAATTGCACATTTAACATCATATATATCTTCTTCATGTGATAGAAAATTTGGATTTATTAGTGGAGTATCACCAAAATTAGGAGAATTTAATGTAACTGTTCCTAAACTTTTTGGCCGACAAGAATTGTAACCAATAATAAAACCATTAAATTTGTCAGTTTTTAGTAAAGGTCTTTTATTTTTATGAGTAATTGAATAAGTTAATGGATTAAAATATATCTGTAAATTGGGATAATGATGCTTTGAGTTCCAATTTATATATCCTCCAGACTGATTAATACTTAATGATAATGGCCCTGTTCTATTATAAAGATATCTTAGTACAGAAGTAATTCTGCCTGACCAAGTTCCTAAAGATTTATTGAGAGAATGATGATGCGTTTTAAATAAATAATCTAAACCAAGATGATCCTGAAGATTTCTTCCAACATTAGAATTATTAATTATTATTTCTTTATCAAATTGTTTTAAATGATCTTTATCACCAATACCAGAATGCATTAACAAGTAAGGTGTCATTATTGAGCCAGAACATAAAATTGCTCCATGGGATAGTTTAAGTATTTGTTCTGTTGATTTATTTTGAATTTTAATGCCAGTAATTTTTTTATCTTTAATTATTAGATTTTTTACCTGAGTATTTACTAGTACAGTTAATCTAGGATTTTTTAATACAGGCTTTAAAAATACTTTTGATGATGAATGCCTGGTACCCTTGTAAGTATTGGTATTGTAATGACCTACTTGATTTTCAATTGATGTAGTTAAATTTGTATTTTTTTTAATACCAATTTCATTACTAGCATTAAAAAAATATTCTAAAATTGGATGATGATACTTACTTACATTATTTACTGGAATCTTTTCTTTTATAAGAAATTCTTTATCATCATTTATTTGTTGTTCCATAGAGCTGTATACTTTTTTTATATTTCCAAAACTCCATTCCTTGTTGCTACCCCAATTCTCATAATCTGTTTCTAATCCTCTTGCATAGACCATTGCGTTTATTGAGCCAGAACCACCTAAAACTTTACCTCTTGGATAATATATTTGCCGATTAAATAAATTGTCTTGTTTTTCTGAATAAAAGTTCCAATTAATTTTTTTATTATAAAATGTCATTCCATAACCAAGAGGAACATCAATAATAGGATTTTTATCTTTAGGCCCAGCTTCAATAAGAGCTATATTAAAATTAGTTTCACTCAGAAGTTTATTTGCTATTATACTTCCTGCAGAACCTGCACCAATAATTGCTATATCAATATTATTCAAATTAGAATGTTTGTGTTACTTTAGTTAGATATCTAGGATTGTCTGGATCTAATCCTTTTTCAAAAGAGTAATTAACTATCCATGGATAAAATTTTGATAGTACTATAATTGGATCTAATTCTATCATTTCACTAGTGTTATATCTTAATTTTGTATTCGAGTTTTCATCATAGGTAATTTCATAGTGAAGATTAGTTAGTGAAATAATTTGATTAGAATCTTTTGCTACTATCATCCCACTTTTATCTCTAAGTGATATAGTAAATAACTTGAATGAGTTTTCTATCAAGCTTTTTGGTCCATGCATTACTTCAGCACTACTAAAAGGTTCTATCATTTCTTGACATAACTCTTTAAACTTTAAAGATATTTCATTAGAAATTGCGTATCCAACGCCCCTACTAATTATATAACCATTACTTATGGTTTTATCTAATAGATTTGGATTCCATTGATTTTTACTATCTAAAATTAATTGATCACTTAGCTTTTCAATATGCTTGTTAATATCTTTTTTATTAAGTGTATTAAAAACAAGCTTTAATATTATCAATAAAGACAACACAAAAGTTTTTGTAGCTGCAACACTTTTTTCTTCTCCAGCATTTATATCAAAAAAATAATTGGATGTATTTATAATAGGGCTATTTAAGTTATTACTTATTAATATCGTCTTTGCTCCCATTTTTTTTACCATTTTATGACATGCAACTAAATCTTCGCTTTTTCCTGATTGAGAAATAATGAAAACTAATGCTCTCGAAAAATCAAATTTTGATTCTTCTAAAGTTATTATAGATGGAGGCATGCTGTATGTTGGTAGACCAAGATATTTTGCAAACATATAAGATAAATAAAGAGCAGCACAATCTGAAGTACCTCTTGCAACAGTAACAACATAATCAATCTTTTTTTCTGATATTAAACTTGATATTTCCTGGTAATTATTTTTATCATTCAAGCTAAAATGATTAATTTTATTTGGAATAGAGAGTGCTTCCGATAAAACTTGAGAGCTAGACATTAATTTTTTTCCCCCTTAAATAAACTTCCTTAAGATTAAATTCTTTATCTAAAATAAGAAAATTACTTAAAAAATTTTTTTGGATTATACCGACATTATCTAGTTTCAAATATTTAGAAGCATTATAACTTGTTAAAGCAACTGCTTCTTCTAATGAAAAGTCCATTGAAATTAAATTTTTAAAAGTTTGATCCATAGTAATAATACTTCCTGCTAAAGTACCATCAGATTTAATTTTTACTGAATTTTTTTCTTTTTTTATATTATTTTTTGCAAAAATATATTCTCCATCATTGAGTCCACTAGCATTAATAGAATCTGTAATTGCATACAGCCCGGGAATACATTTTTTTGCAATTTTAATTGCTTCTTTACTAACATGAATATTATCACAGATTATTTCAGCATATTTTCCTTTTGAAAGAGCAGCTGATAAAACCCCTGGGGATCTATGATCATTACCAGACATAGCATTGTACAAATGTGTAAAACCAACTTCATAATCTTTCATAATTTTATCACAGCAAGAAAAATCTGCTAAAGTGTGTCCAAATTGAACCTTAATATTTAGATTTACTAAGTCATTTATAAATTCTTGCATCCCATCAATTTCAGGAGCTAAAGTAATGATTTTTACATCAGAGATTTCGAGAATTTTTTTTATAAAATCTAAAGATGGTTTCTCAGTTAAATTTGGTTGAGCGCCAAGTTTATTAGGATTAATAAAAGGTCCCTCCAAATGGATACCAAGAACATTTTGATTATCATTCTTTATTTCATTAAATCCCTTTAATGCTGAAATAGTATTTTCTAGGGTATTAGTCCAAGTAGTTGGCATAATTGAAGTTGTTCCATGCATTAGATGATATTTTGACATTTCAATAATTGATTTCGATCCCTCCATTACATCAAATCCATTACCACCATGACAATGGAGATCAATAAAACCAGGAATTATAATATTATTATAATCATCAGAGTCCTTTATTTTTAACTCATTAATTTTTTCACTGAAATATACATCGCCAATATAGGTAGAATTATGATTTATTATTTTTCCACTAACTTTATTTTGATCAGTCATCTAAATTTAATATCTTATATAGTAATTTGCTAGTTATTAAAAAAAATTAAAAAATACTTATAAATGAGGATTAATCTTACTAAATTTTTTCTCTAATTTATCATTATTTTTTTTAGCATTTGGCATATTTACACTGATGTAGAATGGAAACAATTTTTCATTTTTTAAGATATTTGCAACTTCAATTAAAATTGAATTTAAAATAAAAGATCCAGTAATCGTTGAAGCTGGCCCAACCATATTATCTTTAATATTAATAATTGCATCACCAGGTGGAATCTTATTATCAATGAACATATCCGTTATTTCAAATAATCTTTTATTCAATTTAGATAGAGGTGCTTGTTTTGAGTATTTCACAGATGTTAGTGAAATAGTTTTTATTTTCTTTTTCTTAGCAATTAATGCTGCTTCAACTGGTGCGTGGTTGACACCTGAATTAGATACAATCATCAAAATATCTTTGCTAGTAATTTTATATTTAGCTAGAGCTTTTTTTGCAATATTAGGAGTTCTTTCTAAAGCAGTAGCTTTTCTTGCTCCTTTTTTAAAACTAAGATCATCATCTCTTATTGGACATGCAGCAGCAAAACCTCCTGCCCTGTGAAATGACTCTTCTCCAAGTAATCTAGAGTGTCCAGTTCCAAAAATATATAACTGCCCACCCTTTTTATATGATTTACTAATTAACTTAGCGCACTGTAAGAATTTTTTTTCTTCTTCTTTTAATATCTTCTTTAAAATTGAATTAATTTTTGAGGAATAAGATCTTGTTAATTTACTCATTTGAATTTTTACTGATTACTGGGGCAATGTTTGCCCCAGTAACAAATTATGATTATTTGTATTCTTCTAGCTCTTCAGCAGCTTCAGCTACTAAATCTGCAGCATCTCCTTCACCAAGAATTGCCCCTTGGATCATAGAGTTCATAACAGTTTGAAAAGCTTTATAGTCTACAAATAGTGGCTCTGGTCCACCATCGCCAATCGCATCAATAAACATCATCCAATAATCTTCATTGTATGGAGCTTCATTTCCAATTTGAGGATATTGCATAATTGGTGTTAGACCCCAATCAGTATCAAGACTGTATTGAGAATCACCTGATGTGATTATGCTAGCTAATTCCATTGCTTCTTTTTCAACACCTGTGTTTGAGAAAACTGCAACACTATCAGTAATTAAAAGCGTACCTTGGCTTCCTTGTGGTCCAGCTGGAATTCTAACTGTTTTAACATCTAGACCTTCCTTATGCTGACCTCTACCCCAAGGTCCATTTATATACATAGCAATTTTTTCGTCATTAAATAGTTCTGTTAACTGAGATCTCTCCCAAGCTAAAGGACCTTCCTGAGCAACGTTTGCTAACTTTCCATAAAATTCTAATGTTTCAACAGTATTAGATGAATTTAAAGTTATTTCGTTTGTCATTGGATCAATAACTTGTCCCCCATTACTGTATAGATAGTTTAAGAATTGATGCATAGTATTATCAAAATCTTTACCAGCTAGTCCAATTCCTGCCGCTCCATCAACATTTTTTGTTACAGCTTCAGCCATTGAGTATAATTCATCCCAAGTTTGAGGACCTTCACATGCAACACCTGCTTTTTCTAAAAGACCACAATTCATGAAAAGTGCTTTAGTTGAAAACGCATGAGGGAAACCCCAAGTTTTACCCATGTGTGTAACTGTGTTTAGGATACCTGGTTGATACATTGCTTTTTGTGAAGCAGGAATATTTGTTTCTAAAATATGTCCGTTTTCTGCAAGACCTTTTAGAGTTCTTGATCCAACATATGAAAATGCAACGGGATCACCTGCAATTGCAAGATTGATTACTTTATCCTGACATGTTCCCCAAGGAACAGCCTCTAGAGTTACAGTAACTCCAGGATTGTCTTCCATGTACTTATCAGCTATTTCAACATAATTAGGTCGAAGCTCACCGCCACAGAATACTCCGTGTACTTCAGCAGCATAAGTTTTAAAACCAACTAGCGAAAGTATAGCTATTGTAAGAAATGAAGATAGTTTTTTGAAAGTCATATTTCCTCCATTTAAATATAGATGAAAGATAACATTAACTGGCTCTATGAAGCAAGTTAGATTTTAAGTATTTCTCTAGTTTTTTACTGCCCCAGAAGTCAATCCAGCAACAATGTATTTCTGTAGAAAAAGGAAAATGATTAAGACAGGTGCGATCCCAACAAGAGAAGCTGCCATCATTTCATTCCATTTGACTGTTGTGTATCCTATAAATTCATAGAGACCCGAGGGTATTGGCATATATTCTTTTTTCTGGTTAAATGTGATCGCAAATAAGAATTGTTGAGCATAAGATCCTATAAAAGCATATATCCCAACAACTACCAGACCAGGTGTACTAAGAGGTGCGATGATGTGTCTGAGTATTTGTACTCTTGAAGCCCCATCAACAAAAGCTGCCTCTTCTAAATCTATTGGTATTTTTTCAAAGTACGACTTCAGTAACCAAATTGCAGTTGGTATTAAAAAAGCAACACCAGGAACTATCATAGCTTGATATGTATTTAGCAAACCAAATGTTCTTAATACTTTATAAAGAGGGATTAATAAAACCGCGCCTGAAAACATATTAATTGCTAATAAAATATAGAGTGAAGAATTTTTAAAAGGAAATTTAAAACGTGCATAAGAGTAAGCTGCAGGAATTACAAAAAGCAAAGTAATAATAGAAGTTACTGAGGCAAGAAAAAAACTATTAAAAATATATCGTGGAAGCATTGGTACTGTATTCCACATTTCTCGGTAAGCCCAAAAAGATAAATCATCTGAATAAAATTGGTATGGAGATCTAAATAAATGATCTAACGGTCGAAGCGATGCATAAAACATTTCGACAAAAGGCAAAAGAATAAAAATCATAAAGACTAATATTCCTGAATATAATAATATCTTTTCGTATATATTATATTTATCCAATTTAGTTTTTTACTGCACCCGCAGTAAGTCCCTCTACAATATACTTTTGTAAAAATATAAATAATAATAACACAGGCAGCATTCCTACTAAGGCAGCTGCCATCATTTCATTCCATTTAACACTTTGATATCCTATAAATTCATATAACCCTGTTGGAATTGGCATGTATTCTTTCTTTTGGTTAAATGTAATCGCGAATAAAAATTGTTGAGCATATGCGCCAATGAATGCATAAATACCAACTACAACTAATCCAGGTGTACTTAAAGGAGCTATAATGTGTCTGAGTATTTGAACTCTTGAAGCCCCATCAACAAAAGCTGCCTCTTCTAAATCTATTGGTATTTTTTCAAAGTACGACTTCAGTAACCAAATTGCAGTTGGTATTAAAAAAGCCACTCCAGGAATAATCATAGATTGATAACTATTTAATAAACCTAAAGTCCTTAAGAGTTTATATAGAGGTATTAAAATTACCGCTCCTGAAAACATATTAATTGCTAAGAGTATGTATAAGCTCGTATTCTTAGCTGGAAACTTAAAACGTGCGTAAGCGTAAGCTGCAGGAATAACAAAGATAAGAGTTAGTATAGCAACGCAAGAAGCTAGAAAAAAACTATTAAAGATATATCTTCCAAGCATTGGTACCGTATTCCACATTTCTCGGTAAGCCCAAAAAGATAAATCATCTGAATAAAATTGGTATGGCGAACGAAATAAATGATCTAAGGGACGAAGCGATGCATAAAACATTTCGATAAAAGGCAAAAGAATAAAAGTCATGAAGACAAAGATGCCAAAATAGATCAATATTTTTTCAAAAGGATTATATTTATTCATGAGAAATTTTCTTATTAATTCTAGCAAGTAAAGCTAAGTAAAATCCTGCAAATAACATTAATAAAATCATTACAACTACAGCTCTAGCAGCACCTCTTCCAAATTTATAATTTCCTAATGCTTGTTTATAGGTATCGATAATTAATGTAGTTGTAGAACCTCTTGGCCCACCTTCTGTCAATATCCAAATTATTTCGAATGAGTTAAATGTCCAAATAGCAGATAATAATGACATTGTAATAATGACAGGCGTGATTTGAGGTAAAGTGATTTTAAAAAATCTATCCCATCTTGAAGCGCCATCACAATAAGCAGCTTCATATAAATCTCTTGGCACACCCTGCATTGCAGCTAAAAAGAAAACGGTTACCATTGGTGTTCCAACCCAAACATCTGCAATGATTGTAGAAATAAAGGCACTTTGTTTGTAAGCAAGAAATCCAAAAGGACCGTCCAAAATTCCAGTTCGCATACCTACACCTGCGATAATTCCAAAATACCCGTTATATAACCATAACCAGCCAAGCATCCCAATTGCTATTGGGACTACCCATGGAGGCATTACAAGCACCCTGAAAATTGATCTTCCTTTTAAATTAGCATTAAGTAAAACAGCTCCAATTAAACCAATAATAAGTTTTAAAGAGACTGAAAAAAACATCCAAATAAATGTTCTGGTCACTATTCCATTAAATTTTTTACTAGAAAACATTTTTTGATAATTTTCTAAACCAACATAATCTTCTCCTGCTAAGCTAGAATTTGTAAAAGATAATCTAATTGTTTCCAATAATGGCCAAGCAACAATAAGAATTATATAAAGAGCAGCAGGAGCAATTAGTGCATATGCTATATATGTTTGGGCGGTATATGATTTTAATTTTTGATTCATAATTACTAATTTAATAGAGAGTCGAATTTATCCCAAGTGCTTGTTAAGTCAATTACTTTACCAGTATTTCTAGCTTCATCAATTTTCATAGCAACAATTCCTGCCTCCATACACTCTATTACACCAACTGGTAATTCTTTATTATTTTTTAATAAATAATTGTTAATGTCTTGAGCCATCATGCTATCTGCGCCATAATGACCTTTGATTTCTTTTCCAAAAGCTGCACCATAATCTTCGTCAATAAGTACATTGTTATTTTCATCATGAGCTTTCATAAATCCTCTAACAAAATCTCCCTCAATCATTCCTGCAGATCCTATGACTGCAAATCTTCTAAATTCGTCTGGAACTTTCATATTAGTGTGAAAAGATAGTACTGCTTTATTTGCATATTCTATTATTGCTACTTGGTGATCGACAATATCAGCGTCACTATCAAAAACATTTGATTTTGACTCCCACCCTTTCAGCCTGTCTTTTGTATATTGTTCATGAGAACCCTCTGGAAGATTATCTGGTATAAAAGATCTTCTTGAACCAAAACTAGCAACTTTAATAGGTCTACTCTTCGTAATCATTGAATAGAAGTCAATATCATGGCAACATTTTTCCAACATAAAGCCTCCTGAATATTTTTGTTTTCTTCTCCAATTTCTCATAAAAAAAGCACCGTGCGAAGGCACTATATGTTCTGAAGCTTCAATCGATATTATATTTCCAATAGCATTTTGATCTAATAATTTTCTTACAGATCTTGCTTGCTGAGAATATCTTAGAACTAAGCCAACTATAATTCTTTCTTTGCCATATTCTTTTATTAATTTTGCTAACTCAAAAGTTTCTTGTTCACTTATTACTATCGGTTTCTCTGCAAATATTTGTAATCCTGCTTTTAATCCAAGCTTAATATGATCTAAATGTAGATGATTAGGAGACCCAATCATTAACATATCTAATTTCTCTCGATCCAACATATCTCTTAAACTTGAATATGATTTTTTTGGAAAAAAATTATTTTTCTCAGCAAAATCTTTACCTATTGGCTGAGGATCTACATAAGCAACCATTTCAAAATTTGGATTTACTTTTGAAAATTCATTATAAACACCTGCTGTTCTACTCCCAAAACCTACTGCACCTATTTTCATATTTATTTTACTTTAACATTAAAAATTGTGATATCGCCAGCCTAATTTTTTTAAAAAATTCATAGAATTTATAAGGGCTGAACGAAATTCTATCCATTTTCTCGAAATTTTTCCTTTCCACGCAACTTCTGATAAAGTTGCTAATCTTGGATTAATCATTTGATCAAAAAATTTTTTATCTGTAATTGTCTCTGACCACAGTTGACCCTGCAACCCTTTTATCAATTCTGATTTATTTATATCTTTTATTGGGTCCCATTCATAAATATCTTTTACTTCTATAGTTGCAGCCCAACAAATACCTCTTTCTTCAGTTGAATTATTGTAAGCCATATCAAAATATGTTTTTTGACCAGGACAAAGTATTGTTTCAAATCCCATATTTGTAGTTTCTTTTGCAACATCTGAATGCTCCCATGAAAAGATCAAACATGATTTATCAATTTTTCCAGCACTACCACCCACATCATGATCAATATGAGGTGACACTGCCGCCTCATTCCATGCAGCTGTTCTTTTATTTTTTGATTTTAGAAAATCTATTAAAAAGTTCATATAGTAATCTTGATATTCTTCTGGTGATTTTATATTATTTTTTTTCATAAACTCGATAATGGCTGGAGAACCTTCCCACGCATTACTTGGTCTTTCATCAACACCAACATGAATTACATTATATGAGAAAATAGAGCTTACTTCACTCAACATATCTTTTAAAAAAGTTACTGTTTTATCTAAAGCAGGATTAATTGTATTATTCTTATAATTACCAACATCTTCACTAACTATATTTGAAGTCTGTTCTCTAAGTTCTGGCATAATTTCTAGTAATGCCCAAGAATGTGCTGGTAAATCAATTTCAGGCATAATCTCAATATTTAATTTTTTTGCATATATAATTAAATCTTTAATGTCTTCCTGAGAGTAATATCCACCGTATTTATCATAACCACTTCCATAGAGTGGCGGTATTTTAAAATTATATCCTCTGTATCCCCCATTTAACGCTAGATCTGGATATTTTTTAATTTCAATTCTCCAGGCTTCGTTATCTGTTAAATGCCAGTGAAATCTATTAAGCTTAAATAATGCCATGTAATTAAATAAACGTTTGATTTCATCAATAGTATAGAATTGTCTTGCACAATCGAGATGCATTCCTCTCCATTGATATTTTGGATTATCGTGTATTGTACAAATTGGAAGCTTTGTTTGATAGAAATCAATTAAATGAAGTAAAGATATTAGACCATATAGCTTTCCGCCATAATTATTATATTTAATCTCAATATTATCTTTTGTTATCTCAATAAAATATTGATCGTTTAATAATTGATCATCTTTTTTAAAGAAAATTGGAAATCCTTTTTCAGAAGTAAAATTAATATCCAATTTGGAAATAATATTTTGCAAATTAGAAATAATTTCAGTTTCCGTATTTAGATTAAATGTTTTATTTACAATATTTATAAATTCATTTTGTAAATGAATTTTTTCTGGCTCAGGAATAATAGGTATAAAATTTTTTGTTTTTAAATCTTCATAAGTTCTTTTTTTTATGGGTGTTTCAAATATCAAATTTGAAATATTTATATCTAATTTAATATTGTTTAATTTATCGATAATAAAAATACCCTCCGGACCACATGAAAGGTTAAAATTACCAATTCTTGGTATTTGTAAATCTAATAAAATTATATTTTTTTCTAAAGATAACTCATAATACCTTCCAATTTGCTTAGTTATTTGAGCTCCTGTTATAGATTTAATTGAATAAACTAATGAAAAACATAGCTTAAAATTTGAATCTATTAATTTATCATCTAGAATAATTTTTAATTTATTTTCTTTTGTAAAAGATATATTAATTTGATGAGTCATAACTGATAATTAAATGAGTTTTAAAGATATATTTAAAATAGATCCAGAAGTAAAGAAAAGTGCTCATGCAAGAGTAAACTTAATTGGTGAACATACTGATTATACAGGTGGATATGTCATGCCTACGCTCTTGTCTTTTAAAAATACTATTGAGATATCTAAAAATAATTCTAATGAATTCACAGTTTATTCTCAACATTTTAAAGAAAAAAAAATATTCAATGATTTCAAAAAATCGAGCAGCAATGAGTGGGTTGATTATATAAAAGGTTGTTTGTATATTTTTTTTGATGAAAATAAGATTTCATCTAGATATTTAAACATTTATATTTCATCTGATATACCTTTAGAAAGAGGTATTTCATCATCTTCAGCATTGTGTGTGGCCGCGCTAAAGGCACTTAATAGTTTTTTTGAAACAAAGATTAAAGATCCAGAAATTGCAAAATTAGCAAAAAAAGTAGAATTTAACTACATAGGTGTTTCTGGAGGAATAATGGATCAAATGGTTTCTTCTATTGGTATTCATGGTAAAGCATTTTTTATGAATTGTAAGAATTTAGAATACGAACTTATTAATTTTCCAGAAAATTGGAAATTTTGTTTGATTGACTCTGAAGTACAAAGAAATTTAAGAGATAGCTCTTACAATGAAAGATTTGCTGAACTCCAAGAAGCTGAAAAAAAACTTGGTGTAGAATATTTGGGTGGAGTTAAAAAAGAAAATTTTCAAATAGATAAATTTGATAATAATACTATTGCAAAAAGAGCAAAGCATGTAGTTTTTGAAAATAATAGAGTGATTAATGCGAAAAAAAATTTAATAGAAAATGATATTCAGGAGTTTGGAAAATTAATGAATGAAAGTCACGAATCATATTCTAAAGATTTTGAAGCATCTACTTTAGATGTTGATTTAATTATTCAAAGATCGGTTGAATGTGGTGCTCTAGGCGCTAGATTAACTGGCGGAGGATTTGGTGGTTTTACAGTTTCATTAATTGAAAGAAATAATTTTAGTAATTGGTATAATAAAATATTAAATTTTTATCCTGCTGAAAAGATCTTCGAAGTCAATTAGGGTTTTAATAACCTTCTAAGCTTACCTTCAGTTACATCATGGTCAATATAACATCCTTGCAGATGTCTAAAACCAGTATTTGGATCAAATTTAGTTCTTCCATGTAATAATCTCAAGTTATCAAACATTGCAATCATTCCTTTAGATAATCTAAATTTAATTTTGAAATCATCAGAATTACAAAGTTTAAACATATATTTTCTAGCCCTATAAAAAAGATCAAGATTATTTACGTCTAATAATGGAACATAATCAAGCCTTCCACTAAATCGTATTTGTCTAAAATTATTATTATGATCAAGTTCAATTAATTTTGCTTCATCAACTAAAATAGTATCAATATCTGTAAATTTAAAAGTAACATTAGTATTAGATAATACTTCATAAAATTCAGGTTGATTATGTTTTAAAAAATTTGCAACACTAAAACCATCAACTAAACTTGAATCGCCCCCTAAAGATTCATTGGCAATACAATGAAGTAATTGAATTCCAGGAACAGGTTTTCTGTATGGGTTATCTGAATGCGATGTTAACTCTAATGCAGTATAAGCAAGATCATTTGGATTTGGCTTTGAGACAACATTAAATAATTTTCCAAAATTTGTAGCGCGGACTGGGCCTAATTTTTCAGCAAAATTTATAACTTCATTTTCTTCTGCTTTTGTATTTTCGATTATTACATAACCATATTGATAAAATACTTTAAGCATCTTGATAAGCTCATTTTTATTATCAAAGATTTTATTATTATCAAAAATTTCCAAATTATGTTCACTGACATCCCATATTTTTTTTTCAGGTATGACATCTATATTGTTGATTTCATTATAAAGATCATTGATATTAAAAGATCCCTTTGCACCATCACTAAATTCAACATTTAATATATTTTCATTAACACTATGAGTATTTATTAATAAATTATCATCCAATAGGCTTGGTTCATATAATCGTTGTAGATTATTTTGGTCTACAAATTCACTCCCATTTAATCTCTCACGAAGCCAAATACTATGAAGGTTAAAATCTGATAATTTTCCTTCATTAATAGAAATTATTTTTTTTCCCATTTTTAGTTTTTTAATTAATATTTAAATTTGTGTAAATTATAAAATATAGTTAAAAATTAAAAAATGGTTGAGAAATAACTAGCTAATTATTCTCCTAATAGAGAATCATCCAATACTCTAGTTTCATATGCCGAATAAGAGTGCCAACCATGTACTGTTTGATCAAAATCAATTACACTGCCTGTCATTAATCCAGATTCTTCTGAACACATAAATGCTAATCCTTTTGCTACATCAATAGGCTTAATCAATCTATTAAAAGGAACTTTTTTTTCTTCATCTTTCAACCAATTAGGATTTTTTTTGTGAACTCTTGTCTGTATATCATGTTCAGCAGGAGTATCTGTCCATCCAATATTTAACGCATTTACTCTTATTTGATAACTAGCAACAGAATTTGCAATATTTTTTGTCATTGTAGCTAAAGCAGCTTTTGACCCACTGTAAGCAACAATAAATGGCATACCACTATACATTGCCATAGATAATACATTTGCAATTGTTCCTTTGTTCTTATCTCTAATCATTATTTTAATTGTCTCTTGCATTAATATGAAAGGCGCACGGGTATTAATATTATAATTATTTTCATAATTTTCTAGAGTAGCACTTAAAATTGTACCTCTTTCTGTATATCCAGCAACATTAATTAAAGAATTTATCGTTCCAAATTTTTTATCAGTTTCTGAAACAATTTTTTTGCAATCATCAACATTTTTAAGGTCTGCTTTTATATAAAAACACTCAGTTCCTAATTTTTCAATCTGATTTTTAACTTCAAGACCTTTATTTTCTTGTCTCCCACAAATTGTAATTGCTTTAGCACCTCTGCTAGCTAATAATCTCGCTGTTTCAGCACCACTACCTTGTGTACTTCCTGTTACTATAATTACCTTATCTTTAAATTGTTCATTCATAAAATTTATCTATAACTAAAATTTTGGTTTTATAACTTTATTTGATTTTGCAGATTTAGTTGCTGAATTAGCAAGAATTAAAGCATTCTTTCCATCTTCAAAAGTGACTAATGTATTTTTTTTATTTCTTATTGATTTAATAAATTGATCTAATTGTATTTGATAAGCATCTTTGTATCTTTCTATAAAAAAATTTTTAATTGGTTTTTTTGCAAATGATAAATTTTGATTATAATAATTGATATCATTATTAGGAACATTATCAGAAATTAGCATACCATTGCTTCCAAATACTTCGAGTCTTTGATCATAACCATATACGGCTCTTCTTGAATTATTTATATGAACTAAAATCCCTTTTTTAGATTTCATAAAACACATAGTTGTATCATAATCATTTGTAGCCTTAAAATCATTTGAAACATTTACTGAACCTTGTGCAAAAACTTCTACAATTGGATCATTATTAAGAATAAATCGTGCTAAATCAAAATCATGAATAGAACAATCTCTGAAAATACCTCCAGATTGTTTTAAATAATCAATGCCAGGAGGAGAAGGATCTCTACTTGTGATTACAATCATTTCAATGTTTCCAATCTTTCCTGATAGAACCTCACTTTGAACTTTATTATGATTAGGATCAAATCTTCGATTAAACCCAATTTGAATAGTTGGTTTATATTTTTTAATTTTTTGCCAACATTTATTTACTTTATTTATATCTAAATCAATTGGCTTTTCACATAATATAGCTTTGTTAAATTTTGCTCCTTGAGCAATATAATCTGTATGAGTCGGTGTTGCAGACGCAATTAAAATAGCATTAATTTGATCTGAAGAAATCGCTTCCTTTGCAGTTTTTGCAACTTCACAACTATATTTTTTTGCAATTTTTTTGGCAGAGCTTGTATCAATATCATAAACATATTTAAGACTTGCTTCTGGATGGGCATTTATGATTGACGCATGTAATTTCCCAATTCTTCCTGTTCCCAATAAGGCAAAACTAATCATTTTAGATTTTTATCCACTTTGAATTTAAATTAGAAGATTTTTTTGCTGCATAAATAAATTTAATACCAGCAACACCGTCATCAATTGTTGGAAATGAATATTTTTTATTTTTATTATGAATCTGATCAGCGAATTCTGAATAAATATTTGCAAAAGCTTCAAAAAAACCTTCCGGGTGACCAGCAGCAATTCTTGAAGATGAAAGTGAAAAATTAGATACTAATTTACTTGCTCTTGTTATAACTTTCATTGGTTTATCCAATTCTGTAAACTTTAGATTATTTGGATCATCCTGTAACCACTCTATTGAACCTTTTGTTCCATACACCCTAATTTTTAAACCATTTTCTCCACCAGTAGCAGCAGATGATACCCATATTATACCTCTTGCCCTATTGCGCATTCTTAATAAAACAAAAGCATTATCATCAACTGAAATTTCTGAAGATAAAGAATTTACCTCTGCAGATATTTCGTTAGCTTCTAATCCAGTCACATATCTCAACAAATGATACGCGTGAGTTCCAATTTCAGATAATATCATTGATGGCCCAGATTGTTTTTTATCTAATCTCCATTTTAATGTTGCTTTTTCATCTTTCTTCTTTACCCCAACTGTATAACCTTGGGGGTACTCAACATTTATCAAATTGATTTTTCCTAATTTTTGATTTGCAATAATATTTTTTGCCTCTCTTAGCATTGGGTAGCTTGAGTAATTGTGTGTTAATGCAAACACAATTTTATTTTTTAAAATGGCTTTTTTTAATTTAATAGCATCTTCAACTGTTGCAGTTAAAGGTTTGTCACAAATAATATGTATTCCTTTTTCAATAAATGCTTTTGCTATCTTATAATGATCACCAGATGGAGTCATTATTCCAAGAGCTTGAATACCATCATTTCTTTTTGATTCTGCGGATGCCATAGACTTATAATCGCTGTAACAACGATCATCAACCAATCCCAATGACGAACCAAAAGATTTAGATTTTTTTTTATCTTTTGAAAATATTCCAGCAACAAATTCAAATTTATTATCAAATCTAGCTGATAACCTATGTGTGTATCCAATAAATGAATTAGGACCTCCACCAATAAAACCAATTCGAATTTTACTTTTATTATTTAAAGTATCATTTCTAAGTAAATCTAATCTACCAAAAGCAATTTTGGATTTTTTTTTCATTAATTAACTATGCCGCCATCAATGACATAATTTTGCGCAGTACAACCAGAACTTTGATCAGATGCAAAAAATAAAACTGGTTTTGATATATCTTCTGGCATAAGCATTCTCTTTATACATTGTCTCTCAAGTTGGGTTTTTTCAATTTCTGGAGTAAGCCATAATTTTTTTTGCCTATCCGTGATGATCCAGCCAGGAACAATACAATTTACTCTGATATTATAAACACCTAAATCTCTTGCTAAAGTTCTCGTTAATCCCATAATAGCAGATTTTGCAGTGGTATATCCAGCCATACCACCTTGGGAAATCATCCATGAAAAACTTCCAATGTTTACTACAGATCCTTTACCAAAATTTTTCATATCTTTATAGACAGCTTGTGTTGCAAAAAAATAATGTCTCAAATTAATATTCATTCTATCATCCCAATATTCAGGAGTAACACTATCTATGTCATGTCTTTCATCATTAGCTGCATTATTTACTAGAATTGAAATTGGACCCATTTCTTTTTTTACTTTTTCTAATGAACTTTTAAGCTGTTCTATATTTTTTAAATCACATTTTACAAATAGACTATCAACATCATATTTTTTTTTGATTTTTTTTGATAACTCATTACCTAACTCATCATTTATGTCTAAAAATGCTACTTTTGATTTTTGATAAACAAATTGTTCGACGATACTTTCTCCTATTCCTGAGGCGCCACCTGTAATAAGAACCACTCTATCTTTAAGTGATGGATAAGTTGCAATTTCATTCATGATTATTTATATTATATGTTTATCAAAATATGTTCAACATAATCAAATTAAATGAAAAAGATAATATTGGAATTGCTCCAATGGATATTCCTCAGAATATTAATATAAATTATGGAATTAAATCAATTGATAAAATTCCATATGGTCACAAAATTTCTTTAAAGAAAATTAAAAGTGGTGATTTTATTTTTAAGTATGGACAAATAATTGGAAAATCCAATCAAAATATAGAACCTGGTGAACATGTGCATTCACATAATATGGGATATAGTGATTTCAAAAGAGAGTATAGCCGTAATAATTTTAAAAATGATATTATCAAAAATGAAAAAACTGAATACTTTAAAGGTTTCAAAAGAAATAATGGATCATCAGGTACTAGAAATTATATAGGTTTAATTAGTACAGTTAATTGTTCTGCAACTGTTGTTAAAAAAATATCAGATAAAATAAATAATTATTTAAAAGATAATAATTTTCAAAATATTGATGGGGCGGTTTGTTTAAAACATTCATCAGGTTGTAGCATGAATACTTCTGGATATTCTATGAAAGTATTTAATAGAACTATTGAGGGTTTTAAAATTCATCCAAACTTTGGAAAAGTTTTTGTTATCGGACTAGGATGTGAATGTGCACAAATAAGCTTGTATAACAATGATCAGGAAAAAAGAAATATTGAATATTTGAACATTCAAGATGAAGGTGGAACTAATGAAATAATAAAGAAAGTAACTTCAAAAATAACCAATCAACTAAATCAAATTAATAGTATTTCTAGAACAAATATTCCCGTTTCAGAACTAACAGTTGCTTTGCAATGTGGTGGTTCAGATTCGTATTCTGGGATAACCGCAAATCCTGCACTAGGCTTTGCTTCAGATATGATTATTGATCATGGTGGAACAACATTACTATCAGAGACTCCAGAAATATATGGTGCAGAACATTTATTATTTGAAAAATCATCAAACGAAAAAAATATAGAAAAACTAAACAAACAAATTGAATGGTGGAAAAAATATGTTGCTAGCAACGATAGCACGTTAGATAATAATCCAAGTCCTGGTAATAAAAAAGGAGGTTTAACTACAATTCTGGAAAAATCATTAGGTGCAGTATCCAAAGCTGGTAATAGAAATATGGTTGATGTCATCGATTATGCTGAACAGGTAAAAACCAAAGGTTTTAACTTTATGAATTCTCCTGGTTATGATCCTGTATCTGTAACTGGTCAAGTTGCTTCCGGCGCTAATGTTATTTGTTTTACTACTGGTCGAGGTTCTTGCTTTGGATTTAAACCTACTCCAAGTATTAAAATAGCATCAAACACAAATATGTATAATAAACTTAGTGAAGATATGGATATCAATGCCGGTACTATTATGGATAACGTTGCAAGTGTTAATGAGGTTGGCAAAGAAATATTTGATAAAATAATTTCAGTTGCATCAGGCGAAAAATCAAAGAGTGAAATAAATGATTATGGAGATGATGAATTTAATCCTTGGATAATTGGAGCAACACTATAAATTTATAAATCACCTTTAAAGGCGTTAACATACATTTTTAAAAAATCTTTTTCTTTAACTGGTATAGGATTTGTACTTGTGGAAGGATCATTAAAAGCCATTAAACTCATTTTTTCTAAATTTTTGTCATCATCAATTATTTCACTTAAAGTATGAGGAATATTTAAATTAGATCTAAGCTCTAAAATCCAATCCATAAAATTATTAAATGTTGCTGATTTTAAATTTATATATCTTGAAATATCTATAATTTTTTCTTCAATACCTTTTTTATTATATTGTAAAACATATGGCATAAACACTGCATTGGTTAATCCATGATGTGTATTATAAATTGCACCAACAGGATGACTTAAAGAATGGATAGCACCTAAACCTTTTTGGAAAGCTATTGAGCCCATAGATGAAGATGCTAGCATATGCGATCTAGCTTCTAAGTTTGATCCATTATTAAAAGCATGAACAAGATTATTTTTTACTAATCTAATACCCTCTAATGCAATACCTTGAGAATAAGGATGGAAAATATTCGACAAATATGCTTCTAAACAATGAGCTAGCGCATCCATTCCTGTAAAGGCTGTTAGATTTGCAGGGAGTGGAATTGTCAAATTTGGATCAAGGATAACAATTGATGGAAGCATTTTTGGATGGAAAATTATTTTTTTTTCTTGTGTTCGTTCGTTAGTAAAGACTGATGCTCTCCCAGTTTCAGATCCTGTTCCAGCTGTAGTAGGTAGAGCAATTATAGGAAAAATTGAATCTGCATTAGCTCTAGTCCACCAATCATCAATATCTTCAAAATCCCAAATTGGTCTTTCTTGCTTAGCCATGAATGCAATTGCCTTTCCTGTATCCATACCCGAGCCTCCACCAACGGCTATTACTCCATCATGTTTATTTTCATTAAAAACTTTAACACCATCTTCAACATTCTTACCTGTAGGATTTGATTTAACATCACTAAAAACAGATGCGTGTTTATCTAAACAATCATTTAACTTATTAATAATGTTTGTTTTTAAAATTCCATTATCAGTAACTATTAATGGTTTTTGAATATTTAATTCTTCACATGCTTTTTGTATTTCTACTATTCTATCAACACCAAACCAGATTGTAGTTGGATAATTCCAATTTATATCTTCCATAAATTTAAATATTTCTTATATGATAACTTTTTGCTCTTGTTAAATGATCAAATCCTAGAACAGATAAAGTAACACCAATTCCAGTATCTTTTACACCAGTCCATGCTAAGCCAGGATCTAAGTAATCACATCTATTCATAAAAAAAGTTCCTGTCTCAACATTTTTTCCAAAATTTTCTGCAAAAGACTTATCATTTGTCCAAATACTTGCTGTTAATCCATAAGAACTATCATTCATCAAAGATAAAGCTTCATTTTCATTTTCTACTTTCATTATTCCCACTGAAGGGCCAAATATTTCTTCCATCATATATTTCATCGAATGATTGACATTGATGAGTGCACTTGGGCTTACATAACAATTATTACCATCATCTAAATTAAATTTTTTGTTATCTATAATGTTCTTTCCACCTTGACTAATTGCGTTGTTAACTTCAGATCTAATATTATTTGCAGCAGATTGCTTTACTACTGGACCTAAATTTGTCTCCATCTCTAATGGATTTCCTAAAATATATTTCTCAGTTACATCTTTAAATTTTTCTACAAATGAATTGTATATTTTTTTATCAACATAAATTCTTTCAATACCACAACAAGATTGACCAGAATTGAAGTATGATCCATCGACTAAATTTTCAACAGCATGATCTAAATCACAATCAGCTCTAACATAAGCTGGATCTTTTCCACCTAATTCTAAACCAGCTCCAATAAATCTAGTGCCTATAGATTTTTTTATTTGTTTTCCGCCACTTACAGAACCTGTAAATAAAACATGATTAATTCTTGAATCTGAAATTATTCTTGATGTTTGATCATGATCTAAATGTAAATACTGAAAAATATTTTTTGGTAATGAAGATTGTTTTGCTGCCTCATATAATTCTTCAGCGCAGAGTGGAGTTTGAGAAGAATGTTTTAATATTACTGCATTACCTGCAAGTAAACTGGGTACAATTGAATTAACAGAAGTGTTGAAAGGGTAATTCCACGGCGCAATCACAAATATAGTGCCTAGTGGTTCTTTTTTTATATAATTATCAAATTCATCATTTTTAACTGAAACAACTCTCGATAATGCTCTATCAGCATTATCAATCATATAACGAGCTCTTTCTTCAAAACCTCGCATCTCTCCTGGGCACTGTGCTATAGGTCTGCCTATTTGCTTACATAAATTACTAGAAACATCCTTATTCTTTAAAAAAATTTCTACAAAATTTAAAACTGACTTTTTTCTTTCTTCTAAAGATATATTTTTCCAATGCTCTCTTACAGAATAGGAATTGCTGAGACTTGTTTCTATATCTTCTTCTGTTGCATATTCTCTTTTAAGTAAGACGGAGTTGTCTATTGGAGTAATAGTCTCAAACATTTAGTAATATTAACCTCGTTCGAAATATCTTCGTAACTGCCAATCATTAACTGAGCCATCATAATCTTTTTGTTCCCATTCAGCAGCATGGATATAATGATCTAGTACATCTTGTGGAAATATCTCTTTTAAAAATTTAGATTTTTTAGCAAGTTGAATTGCTTCGTTAAGTGTTTTAGGAACTTCATTTACTTTTTTCTCATAAATATTCCCAGAATAAGGCTTATCTAATTTAAGTTTATTTTTAATACCATATAACCCAGCACCAACTAAAGCAGCAAAGGAAAGATAAGGGTTAACATCTGCTCCTGGGACTCGACATTCAATTCTTATGGATGACCCATGACCAGCTAATCTAAACCCAGCAGTACGATTATCAATTCCCCAAACAGATTTTGTAGGAGCAAATGATCCGTCTTGGAATCTTTTATAAGAATTAATATTTGGTGCTAAAAAAATTGAAATATCTGGTAATAATTTTATTTGTCCTGCAAGATAACTTTTAAAAATATCAGACATTCCATATTTATCCTTAGGGTTAAAAAAAATATTTTTCTTTGTTTTCTTATCGAATAAAGAGTTATGAATATGACATGAACTTCCACAAACTTCTTTGTTGTATTTAGCCATAAAGGTTACGGCCTTGTTATGTTTGTAAGCAATTTCTTTTGTCGCATTTTTAATTAAAATATGATTGTCAGCCATGTTTAATGCATCTGAAAAAACAACATTAATTTCTTCTTGTCCTGGAGCTGCTTCACCCTTTGAACATTCTACATAAATTCCACTATCTAAAAGAGAATTTCTTAATTCCTGCATCACATCCTCTTCTTTAGTAGTTTGGAAAATCATGTAATCTTCAATATACCAAGAAGACTCTTTAAGTTTAGTATAATTATTATTATGAATTTCTTCATAAGTTTGATTGAAAAGAAAAAATTCTAATTCTGAACCAACCATAGATTGAAATCCCATTTTGTCAGCCTTAGCTAAAACATCTTTTAATATTTGTCTTGTTGAATGAATAAGTGGTTTTTTTCCTGAATGGTCTAAGCAATCACATATTACTATAGCTGTTTTATTTAACCAATTAGCGATCTTTATTGTTTTGAGATCTGGAATTACAGTCATATCTCCATAGCCAGTTTCCCATGAAGAGGATTTATATCCAGGTACAGTAAACATATCCATATCAACGGTATAGAGATAGTCGCACATATGTGTTTCCTTATACACATAATCAAGAAAAGCTTTTCCAGTAACTCTTTTACCATTTAGTCTACCTTGCATATCTGATACACAAACTAAAACTGTATCTATTTCTTTTTTTGTTATTAGTTTTTTTAACTGATTAAATGTAATACTCATGTTTCTTAAAATTAAATTTGTATCATTTTCATATCCTAAATGATAAAGAATGAAACAAAAATAATTAATTAAAAAACACAGAAAATGGAAAAATATAAGAATTTTATTAATAATAAATGGATTGAAAGTGAGTCCAAAGAAACAATAAAGGTTGATGATCCTTCAAATGGTAAAATCATTGGTGAAATTTCATGTGCAAAAAAAAATGAAGTTGATCTTGCAGTAGAAGCAGCTAAGAAAGCATACAATAGCAGAGTTCTTGTAGATATGCCTTTACTTTCAAGAGCAAAACTAATGAGAAAAATTGCTGAAGAGACGAGAAAGGTTTCAAAAGAAGGTGGTGAACTTCTTTGTTATGAAAATGGAAAAAATATTGCTTCTGCAATTAAAGAATTCAATGATGTAGCAGATATGTTTGATTACTATGCAGGCTTAACTGATAAACTTGAAGGTAAAACAATACCTGTTGCAAAAAATGTTTTTGACTACACAGTTTTAGAGCCATTTGGTGTATCGGCACATGTTGTACCTTGGAATTTTCCATTATCTATGATTGGAAGGTCACTATCTTGCTCTTTTGCTACAGGAAATTCAACAATTATTAAAACTGCAGAATTAACCCCTTTGTCTGCAACAATTTTAGCTAAAGCAATACTAAATGCTGATGTGCCAGAAGGATTAATCAACATAATTTGTGGTTATGGAAATGAAGCAGGATCATATCTTGTATCTCATGAAGATGTAAATCACGTAGTATTTACAGGTTCAGTCGCAACTGGAAAAAAGATACTTCATGCTTGTGCTGACAAAGCTATACCTGCTGTTGTTGAATTAGGTGGTAAGTCAGCTGGTATAGTTTACCCTGACGCAGATCTAAATGAAGTTTTGGAAAGTGCACGTTCTGGAATATTTAGTGTTGCAGGACAAATTTGTACAGCGATGTCTAGATTGGTAGTTCATAAATCAATCAAAGATGAATTAGTTGATAAGCTTGTTGATATGAGTAAATCTTTAAAAATTGGACCTGGTATAGAAAAAGATACAGACCTAACTCCAGTTATATCAGAAAATCAGCTTCAAAAAGTTGAAGGTTATGCAAGATCAGGAATCCAACAAGGAGCAGAAGCAGCATATGGTGGAAAAAGATTAGAGCGTGAAGGATATTTTATGGAACCAACAGTTCTAAACAATGTAAAACAAAGTATGACTGTGGCCAGAGAAGAAATTTTTGGTCCAGTACTTTCAGTTCTTGAATATGAAGATCAAGAAGAAGCAATTGATATTGCGAATGATACTGAGTATGGTTTAGGTGCTGGAGTTTTTACAAAAGATCTTAAAAAAGCATCTTGGACTGCAAGCAAATTAGAAGCTGGTCAAGTATATGTAAATAAATGGTTCACTGGAAATCATGCAACACCTTTTGGGGGTTATAAACAATCAGGATATAGCCGTGAAAAAGGAGTAGATGGACTTAAATCTTATCTTCAAGTCAAAAATGTTGGAATTAGTTTAGGTTAAAATCGGCCAGGAGAATAAGCGCTAATATCTATATTCGGTAGTTGATCTTTTGATAAACTATCAATAATTTTTCCTGTAACAGCTCCTAAAGTCCAGCCAATATGTTGATGTCCAAATGCATAAATGACATTATTATTTTTCTGAGATTTTCCAATAACAGGTAATGAGTCTGGTAAGGTAGGCCTTCTACCCATCCATGTTGATCTTACTTCTTTTAATTGGGGCAAAACCTTTCTTGATTGTCTCTCTATCATTTCAAGACGTTTTTTATTGGGTGGTTTATTTAAACCTGCTATTTCAACTGTACCAGCAGCTCTTATACCATCATGAATTTGTATTAAGTAAAATCCAGACTCAGACCAAGCAACGGGACGATTTATTAATTTCTCTTCAGTTTCAAATAAAAGGTGATACCCTCTTTCGGTATCAAGAGGGAATTTATCTCCAAGCTTATTTGCAATTTGATTGGACCAAGCACCAGCACTTACAATTATTTTATCAAATTTAAGTTTTTTATTTTCTAAAAATAATTCTATATTTTTTTCTTTCTGTGTTAAATTTTTTATATTTTGATTTATGTAAACACCGCCTAGTTCTAAAAACTTTTTAAAAATCTTAGTACTTATTGCTAATGGATTTGTTGTGTGTCTTGATCCAGTAAAGACTTGCCCAGCATAATAAACATCAGCTAAATTTGGTTCTAATTTCTTAACTTCATCTTTATTTAAATTTCTTACTTTAACATTATTATTTTTTCTAATAATGTTTGCGTATTCATAATTTTCATAAGATTTTTTTGAATCAAAAAGGTAAAGATTTTCTTCATAGCTAATATATTCTTTTACATTTACATCTTGAAAAATTTCATCGTAAGATATTTGTGAGTGCTTTAATAGGTTGGTGAGAGAGTTTGCTATTTCATTAACTTTTTCTTTTTTACAGTTTTTTAAAAAACTTATTGCCCAAGGCAAGTTCTTTAAAATATAAAAAAAATCAACTGCCAAAGGTCCATCTTTTCTTAAAAGCATTGATGGTATATCCCAGATCAATCCAGGATAATTAACAGGAACATTTGCATAGTCTGCAAAAGTACAAGCATGCCCAAAACTTGTCATTGAGCCAGGCTGCTCCCTATCAATTAAAGTTACATTAAATCCAGATTTTTTTAAAAAATATGCGCTACATATACCAACTATGCCAGCACCAATAACAGCAATGTTCTTCACTGTTCTATCGTGCTTTAATACCTCTGAGTTTTTCAGACCTTCTTCTCAGTAGCTCAACTGTAGTTAATAAAAATATAGAAAGAAGCACTAAACAAGTAGCCATACATAAAATAACAGGGCTAATTTCTTGTCGTATTCCGGCCCACATTTGTTTTGGAATAGTTAACTGATCAATACTTGCCATAAACATAACTATAACAACTTCATCAAAAGATGTAATAAAAGCAAATAAAGCTCCTGATATAATACCTGGTAAAATCAAAGGCATAATGACTTTAAAAAAAGTTCTCATTGGTTTAGCACCTAAGCTTTGTGCTGCTTTTACCATATTCATATCGAAACCAACTAATGTTGCCGTTACAGTGATTACTACAAAAGGTGTAGCAAGAGCAACGTGTGCAAGAATTACACCTGTGAAAGTATAAACAAGATTTATTCTTGCATAGAAGAAGAACATTCCTGCCGCTGTAATAATTAGTGGAACAATCATTGGTGAAATTAATATTGCCATTATCAAACCTTTATATGGCATATGTGGTCTACTTAAACCAAGAGCTGCCAGTGTTCCTAAAGCTGTAGCAATAACAGTTGCAATAATACCAATATAAAAACTATTTACTGTACCGACCATCCACTTTGTTGAACATGGAACTGTAGATGAAACGACGTCAGCACTACAATCACCAATCATATTTTTATACCATCTTATCGACCAAGCTTCAGGATCAGGAGGCCAAGCCAGCATTCCTTCTGTAAAAACCATAAAAGGTGAAACGCTGAAAGATATTGGAATAATTGCAAAAAGTGGTGCTATTAAAAAGAAGAAAACTACAGTGCAAAAAAATAAATAAAAGTAATAGTATGTTCTTTGAACTGGAGTTGCGTAACTTGGAAGAGCCATTCTGTTATCCTAACTTTATATTGTCTATTCCAACAATTTTATTGTAAAGCCAATAGAATATCAGCATTATACCAAGAAGTATTCCTCCAAGAGCAGCACATAATCCCCAATTGAGTGTAGTTTTTAAATGGTATGCTATCCAACTTCCAATTAATTTACCATCTTTTCCCCCAACTAATTCAGGTGTGATAAAATATCCAATAGCAAGAACAAATACTAATAAACCGCCAGCGCTTATTCCAGGAATAGTTTGTGGCAAGTAAACACGCCAAAATGCCATTGCAGGTTTAGCGCCTAAGTTTTGAGCTGCTCTCATATGACTTTTTGGAATAACTCTCATTACGCTATACAAAGGTAAAATCATGAATGGTAATAAAATTTGCGTCATAGCAATTAATGTACCTGCTTCATTGTATACCATTTGTATTCGACCATCATCGCTTATTACTCCTAACCAAACTAAAATTCCATTAATCACCCCATTTTGTTGAAGCATTACAATCCATGCGGTTGTTCTTACCAGTAAGGAAGTCCAAAAAGGTAGTAATACAAAAATCATCAAAAGATTACTGTATCTAAGTGGTAAGTTAGCTAATAAATGAGCGACTGGAAAACCAAGAATTAAGCAGAAAATTGTTACATAGATACTTACCTTAAAAGTTCTAAGCCATGTTTTCACATACATTCTTCTTTTTTCATCTTGAAGAACAACTTCTCCATCTTCATCAAATGTTCTATCCAGAGCATTCCAATAATAAATTGATGATCTATCATTTACCATTTGATTAAAAGAGTACCAGTAAGTTGGATCTCCCCATAATTTATTTATTTTTATAAATGTATCTTTATACGAAACAGGTTCTTCACCTTTTTTTATAATTTTTTTAATTTCTCTTGTAGTTTTTTTAATTAAACTTTTCCAACCAGATTTAGCATAATTCATCCTAGTTAAAGCTTTGCCTATCTGTCTTTTATCGCCGTTAGCTAGTTCGAAAAAAAGACTTTTATATACTTCTTCTGGAGGTAGTTCGTCGGCTCCTTTATCCCAGTTTTTGTATTCATCAAAAGTATTAGGAAAAACTGAATTAATTTGGCTATCATCAACACTCCTAAGAAGCATATCTCCGATTGGCATTACAAAAGTAACTATAATAAAAAGAAGTAAAGGAAAAACTAGAAGAAATGCTCGAAGTTTATTTCTTCTTTCTGCTTTTCGAAGACTTTGTTTAAGTGGGATACCGTCTGTAGTTAATAATTCAGCTGTAGAAATAGTAACCTCCAAATAAAAAGGCGAGATAATTCTCGCCTTTAGATTAAATTACAAATTTTAATTTATCAAGCTTAGTTGCCCATCCATGCAGCATAACGCTCATTAATTTCTGCACCGTAATCTGACCACCACTGTGGATCACTCACGATTGAAACTTTCAAACGTTCTGGTGTGTTAGGCATGTGAGGCATAATATCAACACCTCCTGGTCCCCAAGGCTCATTATTTTGAATGATTGGAATACCAGATGCTCTCATTGGTCCATATGTAATATATTTAGCTTGTTCAGCTTGTGCTTCAGGAGTTGAAGCATGCCACATGAAATCAAGTGCTGCTTCTCTATTAGGAGCACCAGCAGTCAGACAAAGATACTCTTGATCTAGAACTTGACCTTCCCAAATATATTCAAAGTTTTCACCTTCAGCTAAGTTAGCTGCACCAACACGACCATTATAAGCAATTGCCATAATAACTTCACCGCTTTTCACTAACTCAAGTGGTTGTGAACCAGCTGACCAGAATACAACATCGTCTTTAATTCTATCTAAAACTTCAAATGCCCTATCAATAGCACCTGTTTGATTAGCTAAAACTGTAGGTACTGCATTTGGTTTTACACCATCAGCTACCATAGCTTTTTCGATTATACCAGTAGCCCAAGTATGAATACCTCTTTTACCAGGAAATTTTTCTGTATCAAAGAAGTCTGCCATGCTGTCAGGCTTTTCTCCAGGGAATGCGTCTGGATCATAGAATACAACGTATGTCCAAAAGATTTGTGGTACACAACAGTCCCAACCAGAGTGGTATTCAAGACCGTTATTTTCCATATCTTCTAGCATTGACTCGCCGTCTGGTCCAGGAGCTGCATTAGCTGCAATTTCAGATGAAATATCTTCGAAAAGACCTTCATCACAACCTGTGATTGCATCAGATGGTAACACATCAACAATATCCCAAGTAACACTTCCACTTTCTACTTGAGCTCTTACTTCACCTAAACCTCCGTTGTAGTTTTCAAACACAATTGAGCTAGGATCAGAATATGTATCAGCATAAGCTTTCTTTTGACTTTCTGTATAAGCACCACCCCAAGATGCTACTGTTACAGCGCTAGCTGCAAAAGGAGCGAATACTAGTGATACGAATAAGAAGGCTTTTAAAAATTTAGACATATATATCCTCCTATTTTTTTATTAATTAATCTTAAGATTATGTCCGTAATGGTGTCGTAATAACATGTCATTAAATGAAAAAAAAGAGGTAAAAATAAAAAATTTTGGCTGAATACCAATAAAAAAATCGATTTAAATATCTAGAGCTCTAACATCCTCGGAATCCCAGCTTAAATTTAGTTGATCTCCCTCTTTATGACTAAAACTTCCTTCATTAGGGACTTTTACTATAAACTCATTATTCCCACAAACATCAAGCCTAGCCCTAATATGATCACCTAGGTAAATTAATTCTTCAATTTTTCCTGAAAAATTATTGGATCCAGAAGTAGAACTGTCTATTGAAACACGCTCTGGTCTAATTGATAGTTGAGTTTTTTCTCCAACTTCATTTACATTTATTTTTAATGCTTTTACGGTTCCAAAACCACCATCTAATTCAACTTCACATGACGATCCATTAATTTCTTTTACAACACCATTTAGTGTATTATTTTCTCCAATAAATTTAGCTACAAAGGAATTTTCAGGTTTCTCATATAAAATATCAGGTGTAGATAATTGTTGTACAACGCCATCATTGAATACTGCAATTCTATTAGACATTGTTAAAGCTTCACTTTGATCATGCGTAACATAGACAACTGTTATTCCAATTCTATCATGAATATGTTTTATTTCGTATTGCATCTGTTCACGCAAATTCTTATCAAGAGCACCTAAAGGCTCATCCATCAATACAAGACGAGGTTCAAATACAAGTGCTCTTGCCAAAGCAACTCTTTGTTGTTGTCCACCAGATAATTGAGCAGGAAATCTAGTACCAAAATTACCTAACTCAACCATATCAAGAGCTTTCTGCACTTTTTCTTTAATATCTGGTTTTGAAATTTTTCTTACTTCTAGAGGGAATGATAAATTTTCCGCAACTGTCATATGGGGAAATAAAGCATAGTTTTGAAATACCATTCCAATTTCTCTTTCATAAGGAGGTATTTTACTTATTGGTTTAGTATCTAAAAATATTTCACCGTTTGTAGGTGTTTCAAAACCAGCTAACATCATTAAAGTTGTTGTTTTACCTGATCCTGATGGACCCAACATTGTTACAAACTCACCCTTAGCAATATCCAAGTTTAAGTTTTTTACTACTAATACTTCTCCATCATAACTTTTATCGATTTTTTCAAATTTAACGAAACTTTGAGATGTGTCATTCATAATATATTTTGTAATGAAGCTTGAATAACTGCATGAAAACAAATAGTCAAAAGTTAATTTAAAAAATGTTCATATTTGGAGTTATTTTTGCTTTAGTTGCTGGAATTTTGTTTGGCTTAATTGGCCCTACTACAAAAATAGCATATAATTCAGGTGCTTCTGTAGCATTAACTATTTTTTTACGTTACGCAGTTGCCTCGATAATTATATTACCTTTTATCCCTTATCAAAAGAATCTATTAGAAATTTTTACAAAGAACCTAAAATACTTTTTATCTATATCAGCTGGTTCTATATTACTAACACTCGGGTTATTGACTTCAGTTATATTTATTGAAGTTAGTTTAACAATTCTTATTTTTTGCCTCTATCCAATATATGTTCTTTTATTTTCTATAATTGTCGATAAAGAAAAAATTTCACTAACTGTAAAGATTTTATTTTTTGTAACATTTTTAGGAATTGTTTTAGTTATAGGACCATCTTTTAAAGTCATAAATATAATAGGTATTCTTTTAGCTTTTCTTGCATCACTTGGGTCAACTAGTATGATTATAGTAAATCAAAAAATGTCTTTTAAAGGTATTTCGCCAATACCAATTAATATCTTTATAAACGTTTTTAATACTATTTTCTTCTTTGTAATATTAAAAATATTTTTTTCTTTAAATTTTAATTTTGATATTAATATTTATCTTTTAATTTTAATTCCTTCGGTATGTTATAGCTTTGCACTTTTGTCACAATTAATTGCTATCCCAAAGATTGGGCAATCATATACTGCTTTATTTTTATATTTAGAACCAGTGGTAGGTGTTCTTGGTGCTGTTTTTTTATTAAAAGAAAATTTAGAAACTTATCAAATGATTGGTGCTTCAATTGTAATAATAAGTTTACTATCAGCTTCTTTTATTAGTAGTAGAAACTAAAATTGATTTTTCATGAAGTTAAACCAATTCTGACCTATTATTTTTGTAGAAACTTTTTCTGAAATATTATTTTCACACATTAAATAAAATAAATTATTTAAGTCACTTGGTTGCTTATACCAACTTGGTAACTTAGGCCATTTTGGATTTTTATCTTTAGATTCTCCATAGTCGATATTTTTGGTCCACTTTCCATTTCTCATCCACATAACTACATCATCAGACCAATTTAAACAAAGATCAGACCCTATTCCAATATTGTCTTCACCAATTAGGTTTACAAGCACCTTAATCATTTCACAAAAATCTTCTATCGTACAATCACCTAAATTTTTAAGATGGTAAGGATATAAACTTAACCCAATAAAACCATTTTTTTTAACAAGTTTTTGTAAAATATCAGTATCAATGTTTCTTTTAGATTTATGAAAGAAATTTGGGTTAGCATGAGAAATTGCCACAGGTTTATTTGAGACTTCAATAGCATCAAGACAAGTTTGCTTTCCTGCATGACTTAAATCTACAATCATGCCAAGTCTATTCATTTCTTCAATAACAACTTTTCCAAATCGTGAAACACCTGAGTCTTTAGGTTCAAAACATCCTCCAGCAAGCGGAGTTTGATTATTATAGGTGAGTTGCATAAATCTTACACCTGCTTCAAAAAATTTTTCAATTAAAAATATATCATTCGCAATAGGAGCAGAATTTTGAAAACCAAAAATAATTGCAACTTTATTATTTTTTTTAGCATCCAAAATATCTTCAGTAGTTTTTGCGTGAGCAATAATATCATGATGCTCTTTAAAATGACGTTGCCAATCATTTATTTTTTCGAAAGACTCTTCAGTATTTTCCCAATACACTAATGTTGCATGGATTGCAGTTAATCCAGCTTGGTGGGCATTTTCAAATAATTCCCTATTCCAGTTACAATATTCCAATCCATCAATTAGAAGTATATCTTCACTTATTTTTGACATAGATTAATACTTCTATTAATGAAAAAACCAAAATTAACTATACATATTTAATAAATGTTACAAAAAGTAAGAGAAAACGATAACTACATGAAACTATCAAGAATGGGTTCACGCTATCCTTCTCGCCTTAGTTTTTCTAGAAGTATGTTAAGAAGATTGATCAACGACAACTGGGAAATACATAAATCAAAATTTGATTTAGATAAAGATGGTTACGGTACGGTTGTTTATGAAATAATTATTAATAAACAAACTTATTCACTTGTATGTTTCTCTGCTTTTCTAGATGATAAGGATAGAAGTGATAGAGTTATCGCTAGTAAATGGGATACAGCATATACATTACATGTAGGTAAATTATCTGATCAAGATCTAAATAGATTAAAAAAAACAATTCCCCTTCAAGAATCAGGTCGCAATTCTCCAGATGAGTTAATTCTTAGCAGAGCAAATAAAAGTGTAAGATTGTTTCAGTATGTTGTCGATTGTCTTTCGAATGGTAATCAGCCAGATATTTATGAAATAAATAAAGTTGGGTATTTACTGCGAACTACTGCTGTTTATGGTAGTGGTAAATTTGGATTATCAGATTTTACTAACACAAAAAATACAACTGTTTTCAATCAACCCTTTAGAGCAGAAATGTTATCAGTTTATTTAATTAGAGAATTTAGTATTGAATTAGTTGAGCATGTTGCAAGGCAAATTAATCCAAAAAAAGCAGTAAAGTTAAATAGAAAAATTAAACAACATTTAGGTATTGGTAATTCAACAGGTTTAGGTATGGCGCCTTTTATCATTAAACATCCAAAGTTGATTAATAAGTGGATGAAACAGTACACAAAGACATTAGAAGAAATTTCTCAAATTGAGTTAGACAGTATAATTTTCGAAAAATATAAAAAACTGTTGAATAAAGCTCTTAATTATCTTGAGGAAGTAAACACAAGTGATGAATTCCAAATTAATAAAAATAAATTAACTACTGAAGATTTAAAAAAATATATTTTCTATATTAATGACTTAGATCTTTCTCAAAAATATAAATGGTTAGATATTCTAGATTATTGTGATTCAAATTTTAATAATGATACTCAAGAAATTGCAAGAGTACAACTAATTGAATTGTATCCTCAAATATCAGAAGAGTTAGCAGAAGATATGGCAGATGAGGAGATAATGGAAATTGATGGAAATCAATCTATCGGAGATTTAAAACAAATAATCAATGATAAATATTCTTGGATAAAAGATATTGATTTTAATAACAAAGATAGCAATTATTTATTTTGGTATGTTTCAGCAGCAAAGTTAGAACCTAGGCTGGGTGAAAGATATAATGAGCAAGGAAGTGAATTGGAGCAAAATTTAGGAATTGCAAAAATGGTCAGTGAGTTATTTAAGCAAATAAAAAATGTAAATGAAAATCAATTAATTTGTGAATTTTTATTAACACATCCTGAATACAGAGGAATTGTTAAAAGAATACAATCTTTAAAAAATTATCCTTATTCGGAAGTTCAAGATAATGTTCTCGATAAAAAAACAATACCAATTGATATGTTAAGATTTAAATTATCTTTTTTTGGTGCCAATCGATATGATCCTAAGTCAGATAGATGGTTAAGAGTAAGTTTTTTTTCTGGAGCTCCTTATTTATCAGATCTAAATAATAAAAATGTTGATGAATGGGGTTTTGCAACAATGAATTCGTATTAATATCTGTGAGTTACTCTTATTATGAAGTCTACACTAATTCACAGCGAGCTTTTTCAGGATTAGGGTTCACATATGGATCAGATGAAGACGCTGCATTTATTACAACTTGGCTTGAAATACTTGGTTTAGACGGAATAAAATTATTAACATTAAAAATTAAAGAATTAGATAACACTTTTAATGCTAGCATAGATCCATCAAATATAAATGATGAGTTTGATTCTAAAAATAAGTCTTCATTGATGATAGGGCCAGGATTAATTGATTATTTGATATCAAAAGTAGATAAAAAAGAAAATTTAAAATTAACTATAAAAAATTGCAATGATCCCATATTCCTAATACCTTTGCTTTATAAGTATGCAAAAAAAAATATCAATTCACAGTTTTTGTTAGATCAAAAAGTTGATGCACAAATAACAAATAAAAATATTAGTATTAATAGAGATTTTATCTCTACAAATTATCAGAGAAATTTTGATCTTTTACTTACAAAAAATATTTTAAATGAACAAAAGTTAGATATTAATATTCCATCAACAAATATAAATAATTTGCTATCTGAAGGCATAAATCCTGATAAAAAATCTTGGGATCAAATATCTAAGATAGCTTTTAGAACTTTTGTACCTGAGTCAGAGGAATCTAGAGCCAAAGGTGCTGGAGGTGGTGATGCAAATGATTAATTTACTAAATGCAAATCTCTTGGGACTTGAGTAAGTAACTCGTAACCTGATTCTGTTACTCTAACTGACTCACTTAGTTCTAATCCCCACGTATCCATCCACATTCCACACATAAGATGAAAAGTAACATTAGGTTCTAAAAGTGTCTTTTCATTTTTCCGGATACTAAGTGTGTGTTCTCCCCAATCAGGAGGATAACCAATACCAATTGAGTAACCAGCTCTTGACTCTTTTTCTAATCCATATTTTTCTAATACTGACCAAAAAGCAACTGCAACATTATGACAACTATTTCCTGGGTTTGTTTGTTCTAAAGCTTTCTCAATACCTTCGTTTGTTATTTTTAATGTATCCGATATCTTTGGATCTGGTTTACCAACATACACAGTTCTGGATAAGGCACAGTGATAACGATGTTTCACACCACCTAATTCAATAATTGTTCCTTCATTATTTTCAAATTTTTTATCACTAGGAGTTAAGTGTGATGCTGATGCTGATCTCCCACTTGCAAGTATTATACCTAAACCTGAATATTCTCCTCCAATTTGTGTTGAATCATTTCCAGCAATTAGAGTATTTTGAATTTTTCCTGCAACTGTACTTTGTTTTACACCTTCTTTTATTGAATCAAATGCTGTTGTCATTCCTGCTTTCACAAGTGTGCCAGCATCTTTCATAAATTTTATTTCATTTTCAGATTTTACATATCTTACCCAATTAATTAGAAGATGTGCATTAATAAATTTAGCATTCGTTAAATTATCTTTTAATCTCCTATGATTTTCTGCAGTATAATAATAGCTATCCATTTCGACGCCAATATTTTTACTTGACCAATTTTTGTCTTTAAATAATTTAACTACATAATCATATGGATGTAATGGTGGTGATTGAATAAGTTGCTCAGGATAACCAAATATATTTTCTTCATTTAAAAAAGTTGTAATCCTTGCACCATTCGAATCTTGCTTTCTTCCAAACCAAAATGGTTGATCTTCATCTATAGAAATTATTACTCCTTGTGGAACATAAAATGACCATCCATCATAGCCAGTTAGATAATTCATATTAGAGGGATCAGTAGTTAATAGAATATCAACACCTCTTTTATTCATAGACTGTTTTACTTTTGCAATTCTTGAATTAAATTCTTCTTGTGAAAAAATCATAATTTTTTAGATAATCTCTTTATCTCTCTAATACTTCATATCCAAACTGATCTGCTGTTTCAAGAAGGATCTCCCAAATTGATAAGGCAAAACCTCTTGGTATATATAGACAGTAATTATTAGAGGATATTTTAAATAACTTAACACTGACATGATGAATGGCTGTGCTAGCAGAAGATAAATCTGGAAAATTCCTAGGTCTTAAATCAATTGGAAGATGTCTATTTAAAAATAATGATGAATTATCTCCTGATATTTCAATACCTGTGAAAGCATGAGACATGTCTAAAATTGTTGCGATTTGCTCACTTATTTCAATTTCTTTATTAAATAGCCACCATTTCAAAGGTTCCATTCTCCATAATGATTTATTTTCAAATATTATCCCTTTATTAAAACTAGGAATATTTTTAATTTTTAGTTCTTTTGATAGTAAATTATTCATTTCATCAATTTTGTCAGGCCAACAGGCAATTTGCAAAATTTCTAAACTTTTTAATTCTTTAAATGTTAGAGATTGTTTCTCGCTTGATGAATATTTTCCAACCTTATAAATTGTTTCTAGTGCAGAATGTCTATGCATACATTCGTTCTCCTTTAGGATCAACCATATGTGGTGAAACAACTTTTAAATTCATTTGTTTATTTCTTACAGGATCTGCCCCAACTAAATTGGTATCTTTCCATTTATCTAAACCACCTTTGACAAAACCTAATCCAATCCAATGTCCAAGTTCAGGAGAATAAGTAACTGAGGTAATTCTTCCAATACCCTGTCCTTTAATATTATTTTTTTCACAGACAATAGTTCCAGCATTAAAAGTTTCTTTTAAGTTTGTTGGAAAGAAACCTACTAGAATTTCTCGATCATTATTTTTTAATACTCCTCGTTTTCTCATTGCGCTTCCAATATATGATTTTTTTGTAGAAGCCATTTTGCTTAAACCTGCATCATCAATTGTTACCCTTCCATCAAGCTCAGCGGCTGTTACATGACCTTTTTCAACTCTAAGTGCACCTAAAGCTTCTAATCCATATAAACATCCATCATATTTTTTTGCATTTTCCCAAATTAGGTCCATCATTGTATTAGCAAAATCTGATTTGACATAAACTTCAAAAGCTAATTCACCTGAAAAACTAATTCTTGCAATTCTACAAGGAATATTACCTTTAAGAAACGTTGAAGTAACACCCATAAAAGGTAAGTTATTATTAGTTACAACCAAAGAATCATCGACACAATTATTGAGAACTTCTCTAGATTTAGGTCCTGCAACTGATACGCCTGCCCATTGTTCAGAAACACTAGTCACATTAACATTAAGATCTGTCCATCTAGTTTGAAGTAATTCTTCTAACCATGACATCACTTTTGCAGCTTCACCTGTAGACGTCGTCATAAAATATTCATTTTCTGCTAATCTCCAAGATGTGCCATCATCCATTACAATACCGTCATCACGCAACATGATACCGTATCTAGCTTTTCCAACTTGTAGTTTTGAAAAACTATTCGAATAAATTCTATTTAAAAATTCGGTAGAGTCTGGTCCTTGAATAGCAATTTTACCTAATGATGTTATATCACAAATTCCAACTGTTTTTCTTACTGTTGATGCTTCTCTTATACAAGAGTCACTTAAAGTTTCATTTTCTTTGGGATAATACCAAGGTCTTTGATACAATCCAACTTCAATCATTTTTGCACCATGATCAATATTCCATTGATGCATTGGTGTTACTCTTAACGGCCTAAAATGTTTTCCAACATTTCTTCCGCTTAAAGCACCTATAGATACAGGAGTATAAGGAGGTCTGAAAACAGTAGTTCCAACTTCTGGAATTTCTTTATTTAAAAGTTCAGCCATTAAAGATAATCCAATGATATTTCCCATTTTTCCTTGATCGTTTGCCATACCTAAAGTTGTGTATCTTTTAAGATGCTCTACCGAAATGAAACCTTCACGATGCGCGAGTCTTACATCATCTGTCGTTACATCATGTTGATAATCTACAAAACTTTTTGATCTAGATTTTTTATATTTTACTTCATAAAGTGGTTGTATAGGATTTTTCCATCCACCAGGTTTTGGGAAAAAATAATTTGTTTTAGAAATACCTAAACGGTTCAACGCATCTGTAGTGCCTGCTATCCCAGAAGCAATACAATCATTTTTATTCCATAAACCTCTAGAAGAACCTACCATAGTAATATTTTCTTTTGAGTCACTCGGTAAAAAACAAGCATTGCTATAATCCCATTTAGGCTTTACACCCCTGTGAGATAACAAATGTACAGCAGGCGACCAACCGCCTGATAATAGAACCTGATCACAATTTATAGTTTCAGATTTATTTATATTTTCACTTTTTGATATATCTAAACTAACAATTTTTTTTGAACCATTAATATTATAAGGCACACACCCTTTTCGAATTTCAAAACTTTTATTTGTTTCAATTTCAAAATTAGTTCGTGAATCAAGTACAGTTACATTGGCTCCAGCTTCTGATAATTGTTGTGCTGTTTCATAAACAGAATCATTATTTGTAGCTATCGCAATTCTTTTTCCGGTTAGCACACCATATCTATTTAAATAATGCTTTGATGCATTTACGGTCATTACACCAGGAATATCATTATTATTAAATGCAATATGTCTTTCAATTGCTCCTGCGCCCACAATTATATGCTTTGCTCTAATGGTCCAAAATCTTTGACGTGGAATGTTTACTTTTGGTGCTGATATATGATCTGTTACTCTCTCTAATAAACCAACAACACAATTATCATATAGTCCGAACGCAGTAGTCCTAGTCATTATTTTTATGCCTAGATTTTCAAGTTGATTTTTAATCTGTGAGTTATCAAAATCATTTTCTGCAAGCTGATCTCCTCCAACAAGATTATCTTGCTCAACTAAAATAACATCTAATTTTTTTTCTGCTGCCTCTATTGCAGCTGCAACACCAGAAGGTCCTGATCCTACAACAATTAAATCACAAAAATCATGAGCATGTTCATAAGAATCTGGATCAGGTAACACAGAAGCACTTCCCATTCCCGCCGCTTTTCTAATAAACTTTTCGAAAAACATCCATATGGCTGTCCCTCTACCCCATTCAAATGGAGGTATTCCCATGAAAGTTTTATAATAGAAACCAGCTGAAAAAAATCTACCTAAGTAATTGTTTATTCCACCTAGATCAAAATTTACATTTGGAAATGCATTTTGACCACTTGCTTCCAAACCATTATATAATTCTTGTGTTGTTGCTCTTACATTTGGATCTCTTCTATCTTTTGAACCAATAGTAACTAAGGCACCGGATTCCTCGACTCCACTAGAAAATATTCCTCTTGGTCTGTGATATTTAAAACTTCGACCAACTATACCGATATTATTTGCTAGTAACGCCGATGCTAGTGTATCTCCTTCAAAACCTGTGTAATTTTTTTTATCCCACCTAAAGGATAAAATTTTATCTCTATTAATTTTCCCATAGTTATCTAATCTTTTTGCTTTCATTTATTATTTTCTACAACCTTCTGTAAATCTGGATGACATGGTTTGACACTTTTTATTTCATGAGTGACTGTAGAACGTTCAACAACTAACCACATTCTACATCCATTAGAATGATGCCATGTTTCAAATTGAAACCCTTTTATATTTTTTCTAAAAAATATAGCCCTAGTCCACTCTTTCTCAGATGCATCTAACGAAGGATAATTGATTGTTGCATCTCCACCATAACTAAATTCACTATGATCTCTTTCACCACAATAAGGACAATTAATTCTAATCATTTAACCATGCAATTTTGGATCAGGTCCTGCGCCACGTTCATCTATATTGATACCTTTTTCAAATCTTTCTAAATTATGATTTTGCACGTAGTTATGCGGGCTTTCATTTGCAATTAAGTCAGCAAAATACCAACCTGATGCTGGACTTGCTTTAAAACCCCCATAGTTCCAACCAGCATTTAAATAGAGATTAGATATCGGCGTTTTACAAATAAAAAATGATCCATCCATTGTCATGTCCATAACACCTGCCCAATGACGAAGTAATCTTATTCTTCCAAGTGAAGGAAATATTGCCATGGCCGCTTCGGCAACATCTTGAACCATAGGAAGATTCCCTCTTTGCGCATATGATTTATACCAGTCAAGATCACCGCCAAACACCATGCTTCCTTTATCAGACTGCGATATATAAAAATGTGCACCACCTACACCATAAACAACAACTTGATCGAGAAGTGGTTTAACTGCCTCAGATACAAAAGCTTGTAATTTATGAGACTCAATTGGCAGGTTCCCTAATTCTGCCATTTGCCATAATACTGAAGTATTGCCTGCAACAGCAAATCCTATTTTCTTTCCTTTTATAATTCCTCTTGAAGTTTGAATACTTTCAATATTACCATTCTTTCTTGTAAAACCTGTAACTTCACAATTTTGAAGAATGTCTACACCTAATGTATCAGCAGCTCTTGCATAACCCCATGCAACTGAATCGTGTCTTGCATTGCCTGCTCTTTTTTGAACTGCAGCTCCAAGTATTGGAAATCTAGAATTATGATAATTTAAATGCGGAATTTTTTTCTTTAAAGTTTTTAAATCCCAAAGTTCTGCATCAGTTCCATGGAGTCGCATAATATTATAAATCCGTGAAACTGAATCTTTAGCACCAGGGCTATGAAATAACGAGACATGTGCTCGTTGGCTAAACATTACATTATAATTCAATTCATGACTTAAGTTTTCCCATAACTTTAAAGAATGTTCATAAAATTCGTGGTTGCCAGGCATCATATAATTTGATCTTACAATAGTTGTATTACGCCCAGCGTTTCCTCCACCAATCCAGCCTTTTTCTAAGACAGCTACATTTTTTATATTATGATTCTTTGCTAGATAATATGCTGTAGCAAGACCGTGTAAACCTCCCCCAATTATAACAACATCATAACTACTTTTTGGTTCTGGATCACGCCATTGTCTAGTCCAATAAGACTGACCATTTAAACCGTTTTTAATTACATTCCAGGCATTAAATTTTGTCATTTGTTTTATTAATTATTAGAATAGTTGATGAAAGTAAAATGAATTAACTTGCCATGTTAGTGTTATTTAATCACAGTTAACATGATGAATCTGGCCATGTGTCATTTAATCTATAACCTTCTGGAAAAGGATCATCCTTATCGATATATAAACTTTGTTTTCCAGT
>CACBDX010000006.1 GCA_902538155.1 uncultured Alphaproteobacteria bacterium | reverse complement strand
AAAAGGTAGTACAATTGGTAAAATAATATGGATCCATAATCTATATCCTTCAGCACCATCAATTTTTGCAGCATCGTAAACATCTTGTGGGACTGTTTGTAAAGCGGCAAGCCAATACATCATAGTTATCCCTAGCCATTTCCAAACATACACTCCCATTACAGTTGGAAGCACCGTATCTGGGTTTCCAAGAAAATCAATTGGAGCAGAAGTTAAATTAGTAGACATTAAAAATTTATTAGCAGGTCCATTAAAAGGGCTAAATACAAAAGTCATTACAATACCAATGATAGCAATTGCAGTAACTACTGGCATAAAGATTACAGTACGAAAGAAAGGGGCAAGTTTTAAAACCTGATTATTTAAAAATACTGCAATAATGAAACCTAAAACTATTTTTACTGGAACTGTTCCAAACATAAAAATAAAAGAACGAATGAATGCATCCCAAAAGAATTCATCATTGACAGCTTCATAATAATTTTGAAGGCCAATGAATTTTGCCTCTTTTGTAAAGCCACTCCAATCTAATAAAGAAAAGTACCAAGACATTCCAATCGGATAAATGACAAACATTCCTGTAAGAATTGAGCATGGTAAAACAAATAAGTAACACCATCTTGCATCATATATTTGTTTAGATAGAGGTTTTTTGTGCATAGTAAAAAAAAGGCGAATTTAAAAAAATTCGCCTTTAGATATTTTGTTTAAAGTTCTTGATACTTTTCAGCACCGTAATTTGAGTATACATCCCAATTAGGGAAGACCCAATCATCACGAGTTACATTAGCACCATCTGCTCTAGCCTCTTCAACAGCTTTATCAAGAGCATCTTCGTATCTTTGATTACAATCTTTCAGTTGTGCTTCCACACCTTTAAGTTGTCCAGTATACAACCCTTGAATAACTAGAGCCAATGAAGGATCTGGTACTCTAGACTTAGCAGCTACAATACCAACATCTTTATTTCTTACAATTGGATTAGGTCCAACAAGAATATTTTTAGCAAACATAGCTAATGCTTGTGCTGATGGTCCGGTTAAACCAGCTTTAGCAACTGCATCTGGATTAACAGCAGGGTCTGCTGCACCAACAGTTTGAGCCCAGTAAATTTGACCTTGCTCAGTTCCCATAAATCTAATCAGATCACCAGCAAATGGTCCCATTGTACTATTAGCACTTAACCAAAAAGTATTTGATCCACCTTCTGCAATGTAAAGTGGTTGTGCTTCTTTTCCATCTGGAACTGGTTCACTTGCAATACCATATTTCCAATCTGGAGCATCTCTTCCCCAAACTCCAATACACCAAGGGCCTTGGAATATCATTCCTGCTGCACCTTGTGGCATCAAAGCTCTAGCTTGAGGAGCGTTCATACTCATAACTCCTGGGAAAGCACTACCATCTGATTTTAATTGAAGAAGTAATTCAACTGCTTCCATATATTGATCAGATGCAATTTGGAATTTACCATTTTGGAAGTTGATGTGTCTGTTTGTGAATCCACCTCTTCCGCTATGTGCTCCACCTACTTGTCCAAACGTATGGACAACATCTTCCCATCGATTAACTTGGTTACCACCAATAATCCAACCATAATACTGACCATTACCATTTTTAGTAATTTTTTTTGCAGCATCTCTGATTTCAGAATAGGTCATACGACCAGCTTGAGGATCATAACCAGCCTCACTCATGTATTTTTCACTATACAATAGACAGGTTCCCGTTCTCTTGTTTGCTGTTAAGCATGTACCATAAGTCTTTCCATTGAATTGGTTGACACCAGGTAGATAAACACCACTAGGAAATGCAGCTAACCATTCATCGATATTTTCAATGTAGTCATCCCAAGGTTGCACCCAACCTTCAGCTACTGCAACACCTGGATCCATTCCTAAAGGTAATTGGAATACATCATGAACAGTTCCATTTCTTATAGCGATTGGAACAATTTTGTTTATTTCTTTCCATGGCAATCCATCATATTCAATAGTTATGCCTCTTGAAGCTGCATATTCTGGAAATAATTTTTTCCAAAAGACACCTTTCATATCACCACTATCAATCCATCGCATATTGCCACCAGTTGTTGGTAATGGTTTTAGTGGATCAGGAATATTATATTCTCCAGCAAATAGTTTTGAAGGTATAGATCCTGCTGACATCATTGCACCTGCAGCAAGAGCTCCTTTCATAACTGTACGTCTAGAGATTTTTAATTCTTTTTTCTTTTTCATTAATTCCTCCCTATTTGCTTTTTATCTTACGTGAAATAGGTAAAATAACAATTGAAAATAAAATTAAAATTGTGTTAATATTTATTAGTTTTTATGAAATATTTACACACAATGGTGAGGGTTGAGAATATTGATGCTTCGCTAGACTTTTATTGTAACAAACTTGGATTAAAAGAAGTACGACGAGTTGAAAACGAAAAAGGTCGTTTTACCCTCATATTTTTAGGTGCTGAAAATAGCGATGAAAGAACGGGTCTTCTTGAATTAACATATAATTGGGATCCTGAAAAATATACTGGGGGCAGAAACTTTGGTCATCTAGCTTACAGTGTTAACAATATTTATGAAGTGTGTGAAAAATTAATGAATAACGGCGTCACAATTAATAGACCACCTCGTGATGGACATATGGCTTTTGTCCGCTCTCCCGATGGAATTTCCATTGAGATATTACAAGAAGGGGAATCTTTACCAGAACAGGAACCATGGAAGTCTATGGAAAATTCTGGAAGTTGGTAATTTATAAAGCTAGTTGTTTTTTTCCTAAAGGAGTTAAGTCGTCAATTGTAGCTCTGTTTTTATAAGTAACTTCATAATCCTCAGCTGCAAAATCGGGTGGGCTTTTTCCCTCGATAAATTTTTTGGATTGCTTTTGAGCATAAGCTAAATTTTTTTCACAGTAAGGTGTGGATCCAACATACACCACATTTGAATAACCTGTTCCAGAATGATGATCTTCCACTGCATGAACTACATCTGGATGCCACCACACTGTATCACCTGCATTCATTTTTGGAATTGAAACTAATCCCCTTAATAAAAGAGAGTGATATGTCGAATTAACAGACAACGCCCTTGCTGGTTTAGAACCACATAATTCATTTTCATTTACATCCTCCATTAAGGCTCTCGTTAAAATAAAAGCCATGGACTTTGCTATTGGGATTAATTGAAGTGTACCATCTCCAGGACCTTGTTGAGTTAAAGCAACCCAACCTTGAAAAGTTCTAAAGACATGACTAACAGCAGGAGATTCTATTTCTTGAGTTTTATTTCTAAAAGAAGCATTAAAAGGATCATAGTCTATAAATTTGTCAGCAAAAACTTTTTCGTAAACTGATTGATACCCTTTATCTATCCATCTTTCAACTGAGCCAGCATCGCAGTGAGGTGACAATCCTAAAGTTGAGTCTCCGGGTTCTCTTCTTCGAATACGATCAGCATAAACAAGTTCTTGATTAGGATCAAAAATTACTTCATCTTTATTTTTATTGATCCAAAGATTATTTAACCATTTTTTTACAACATCCATTTCAGCAGATTGTCTTATTTGCACTTGTGTTTTTGACCAATACAATCCAAATATCTGCGGTTTACCTGATTTTAATTCACTGAAATATTTATCCAAGTCAGCTTTTTTCTTTTGATCTTCATAATAATTATTTTCTTCAATATAATTTTCTAAATTTTTATTCATTTCATCCATTATATTATCTTCAAAAACATCTCTTATAATAACACAACCTTTTTGTTTAACTTCTCTTTCAAATTCTTCTGTATTTGAATTTAAATCTTGGAATTTAATCTCCGGAATAATTTGTTTATTGTTTTTCTTTAAGTCTTCTATTTTTATAATTTCACTCAAAATATATTTTTCAATTTTTGAAAAATTTTCTCTAAAATCCTTTGATTTATTTCTTAAAATATTTTTTTCTTTAATAATTATGTCTTCAATATTTTTTAAATCAATCATAATTCAATTAAATTTTTACTTTATAATATTTTTCAGGATTAGTTGCCAAAGCTATAACAGATGGAAGAACAAGTCTATAAAATTCAAATAAGCTTTTGAAAGGTTTAGGTAATTGATCGTCTATTTCTTTTCTTAATTTTTTAAGATTATAGGAAGGTATCATCGGGAACATATGATGTTCTAAATGATATTCCATATGCCAATAAAGAAAACTTAATATTGGGTTTATTCTTACAGAGTAAGTGCTTAAGCGGTGATCTTTTGTGTCAACTTTAGCTGCTAGATGTTGAGTCACATTAACAGCAAACCAAATTGGCTTCCCAATATAAGTTGGTAAAATAATATAAATTATTGGTAAGAAAGAACCTAAGTAAAAAGAATATATAATAACTGCTAACCAAATAAAAACATATAATCTTGAGTTCCAAAGAATTTTTTTCTTTTCTTCTTTAGGTGCTGTTATATCAATAACTGGAGTGAATTTTCCAAAAGCATGTTTTAAAACTTCAAATTTAATTAATTTATGTGGGTACAATAAATCTGTTAGAGGTATAAAATTCAAAAAGAATGCAAATAATTCTATCGGTCTTGATACTTGAATTTCGTGATCATAATCATCTTGGGTTTGTAATGTTTTTGAATGATGAAAAGTATGACTCCAGCGCCATCTAAAACCTTCAAAGTCACACATGAAAGAACTGATGTGGTAAAAAAATTCATTTATCCAACGAGTCTTGAATGCAGTTCGATGAACAGTTTCATGCCAGTTTGCTACACTGAACGCATAAATTGTACCATAAATAAAAAAGAATAGATATGTCCACCACGTACCTAAAGTAATGTATGCTAAATATCCTGAAATAAATAAAGATAAAAAATAAAAGAAGAAATGGATTAGTCCAGGTAGATCTCTTCTTTTACTTAAGGCTTTTAATTTTTTTCTGTCGACTTCTGGTCTGTACCAATCAACGAGATTAACTTCCATGCTTGATAATTAAATTAGTTATCCCAACGCTCTAACCATGACCCATCAACTGTGGAGTCAAATTGGTCTTTTTTTGAAGTCCCTCTAAATTTAGTGTGTTCTTCTTCATAACCTTGAAACCAAGAATCCCAATCAGCTGTATAGCTTGGGTCTTCTGATTTTCTCATTATGATTGGATCAACCAAACCAGTATGAAAACCAGCTTCATCTTTTGGATTTTGAAATCGTAGGTCAACACTCCATCTTACATCCTCAGATAAATTTTCAAGTGATCGATGAGGAACTAATTGATGTAAAAATAAAACTGAACCAGCCTTCATTTCACAAGTAACGACTTTTTCTTCTGGAATATCTTTTTCTTCAATAAATAAATACCAAGAATCTTTTACTGAACCATCTTTCTTTTCTAATTTATGATTCAAAACTCTTTCAGGTCTATGTCCCCCAGGAACAACTTGCATGCATCCATTATGTTTATTTACATCTAGAAATGGAATCCACGCAGCAGGCTGAGTGGTTTTTTCTGCTCCATCTTTTAAATAAGCAGAATCTTGGTGCCATGGAACTGTCATCCTAGCTGTCTGAGGTGTTTTAGATCTAATATTCCAAACTGGATGACCAGAAATATCTTTGCCAACCCAATTTTCAACCATATCTAAAAGTTTTTTTGATCCCCAAAGATTTGCAAGAGCTGGTTTTAATTCACCTCTATGATGAATTAAAACCGAAGAACCTTTAAAATCTCTTTCGAGAGCAGCTAGTCTTTTAAAAACATCTTTATCATCATGTTTGTTTGTAATTTTTCCAGCTTGAAAAGCTTTTTCTGCAAAATCATCAACAATTTCTTCAAATTCATTTAATATTGGATTTAACTCATCCATACTAAAAACATTTTCAACGATCGTGTAACCTTCTTCGTTATATTGTTTTATTTGCGCATCACTAATCATAATTCCTCCCAAAATTATCCATTCACTAATAAATCAGTTAGATGATCTATTGTTGTATCCTTTTTATCCAAATCAGCAATTTTTTCACCTCTTGCCATTACACATAAATGATCTGCAATTGGATACACATGACTCAAGTTGTGAGTAATAAATATTGATGTCACGCCTTGGCTTTTTAATCCTTCTACAAACCTTAGTACTTTATTTGTTTCTTTTACTGATAAGTGGTTTGTTGGTTCGTCTAATATTAAAACTTTTGATTTAAAATACATTGCCCTTGCAATCACAACACCTTGTCTTTCTCCTCCAGACAATTGGTTAACTGGTGTATCAGGAGATCGAAGATGCAGTTCAACATCTGTTAATGCTTTCATAGCATCGTCCTGCATGGTTTTAGTTTTCATTAAACCAAAATTGCCAACATTATATTGAGTTTGTTCACGTCCAATAAAAATATTTCTTGCAATGGACATTTCAGGGATCAAAGCTGAATACTGATAAATTGTTTCAATACCTAAATTCATTGCTTCTTTTGTAGATTTAAATTTAACCTTATTACCTTCAAAATATATATGACCTGAATCAGGTTGATGTGCACCAGATAAAATTTTAATTAATGTTGATTTACCAGCACCATTGTCTCCAATAAGGCCAACTACAGAGTCTTTTTTTATCTTTAAGCTTAAATCTTTTAAAGCATGAACTCCTGAATAGTATTTGTTTAGACCCTCACAAACTATTATATCTTCCATCTTTAATCCTTTGCCTTGTTTTGACCAATTCGAGTAGCTCTTCTACTTATATAAGTATTGAACACTACGGCTATGATAATTAAAGAACCTAAACCTGCTCTAAACCATTCAGCATCTATTCTAGCCATAATGATTCCACTTTCTAAAAACCTGATTAGTATTGCGCCAATAACGGCACCAAAAACTGTTCCGATACCTCCAAATAAACTGACACCACCAATAACTGCTGCAGCAATTGACTCTAGTTCTAATAAGTATCCTTGAGATGGTAATGGTGCTTCCAATCTAAATGTTTGAATCATTCCAGCAAAGCCAGCTAAGAAACCACATAAGATGAAACAAAACATTTTAACGTTTCCAGTCTTTATTCCCATTGAAGATGCTGCGTTTTGATCTCCGCCAGTTGCATAGATCCAGTTACCAACATTACTTCTGTGAAGCATAACACCTAAAACTACTGCAACTAAAAGAGCCCAGTACAAAGAAGCTCTAAATAACTCAAATTGATAAACGAATAACTCATTTGGTAAAATATGAGGAAATGGTGGTGGAAATCCTGCAGTAGCTACAGTTGTAAGACTTCTAGCAATATAGAGCATTCCAAGAGTTGCAATGAAAGAAGGGATTCCAAATCTTAAGGTAATAAATCCATTGACAAAACCAACAATAATACCAATCATTAATCCTAGAAAAATAGCGAACCAAGGTGGTATCCCTTGATGCACCATTTGTACAATAGTCATTGGGACTAATGCAAAAACAGAGCCTACAGATAAATCAAATTCACCTGAGATCATTAATATTGCGATGCCAATAGCAACAATAATATACTCGGGTGTAATACCCATAACTATTCTTATATTTCTTGCATCTAAAAATCTTTCATTAGCAATATAAAATCCAATCATTATTGCTAGGAACATTAAGAAGGTTGCTACTTCTGGTCTTACTAATAAACTTCTAAGACTAAAATTTTTACTCATATTTTTTTATTTTTAAAAAAACCAGGCTCTATTTAAAGAGCCTGGTTAAGATATTTATCTAACTGACATTCCTTTGAATGATCTGATTGTTTCAACATCATCAGGACCAATCATAGCTTTACCAGTGTTGATATCTAGTGCACTTAAACCATACTTGTTCATTAAGTATAATTGGTGAACTGACATGTAACCTTGGTAGTATGGTTGTTGGTCAACTGTTAGTTGAACATAACCTTTGTCCATTTCTTCGAAAACTACGTCAACTAAGTCAAAACCAGCAAGAAGTATTTCACCAGGTCCGTAACCTAAGTTTCTTACTGCTGCAGCTGCACCAGCTTCCCAGAAACCTACATCAAGATATGCAGTTGTATTTGGGTTAGCTTGAACATAAGCTGCCACTCTGTTTCCAACAGTTGAAAGATCTAGACCTGACTCGATTTTCTCATAAGTTACTTTTCTATCAGGGTTAGCTGCTTTGTAATCTTCCATGAAACGTGCAATACCGTTTCCTCTAGTGTATGCCCATGATTGGTTCATGTCTGCAACACCGATTAGAACGTGAATATCTCCATCAGGAAACATTTCAGAAAGATTAGCTGTTAATTCATAACCAGCTGCTTCTAAGTCTTGTCCAACATATGCTAGTCTGTTACTACCAGCAGCACCTTCTGGATCATCAGTATTAGCTGTAATTACTGGAATACCAGCAGCTAATGCTTCATCAACTGCAGCATCAAAGATAGTTGGGTTAGTAATTGTAGTTACGATACCATCAACACCTTGAGCTATTGAAGACTCTAAGTTTTGTAATTGCTCTTGTTGGTCTCCATCACCTGAAAGAGTTAACATTTGGCAATCAGCATTAATTTGTGCACAAGCATCTTTAAAACCTTTGTGAACAGCTGCCCAGAAAGCATTGTTCGTATCACTGTGCATTACGAAGTTAAATTTGTATTCTGCCTTCGCTGAAGTAGCAAAAAGCGCTACAGAGGCAAGAATAATTGAAGCAATTTTTTTCATGCATTCCTCCTATAAATAATATTTTCCTAGCAAGAATGGGTATTTAAAACAAGGAGAAATATTGGGAATTAGGCTGTAAAATTATCGCACTAATTCAATAGCGGAGCAAAATTTATATTTTTTTTAGGATTTGCCTTATGAAATCATCATGCATGGGTTCAGGCTTCACACACGAAGAACGGAGCTCTACTTCCACTTTATAAATTGAAGAAATCATCGCACACTCGATTACATCTAAAACGTGAAGAGCAAGTTCTCCATTACACCTATGCATTCTATTATTTTCGATAGCGTCAATCATTTCGGCTAACCCAATACCCCTGTAGTTTGCTTGTTCAGGCGCCTCATTACTTCTTCCACTATGGTTAACTATATTTGTTTTTCCAAGGGGTTTATCTTCGACGCTAATATCTTTCCATTCAGATCCAAACTCACCAGATATGGAAACTGGACCACCAAACATATTTGGATCAGGCACTACTATTGAACCTTTCGTTCCGTAAAGCTCCATATGATTACGTTTATGATTTAAAACATCAAATGAAATGAAACCTTGAATGATAGCTTTATTTTGAAACTCAATATTAAACATATAAGAAGTTGGAATTTCAACATTAAAAGTTTCTCCTTTTTTTGGACCAGCTTTATATTCTCTTTTATCAGAAAATTTAGCTCCTCTTCCTCTTATGTTTTTTACGGGGCCTAAAAGATTAACAAGGGTGGTGAAAAAATATGGACCCATATCTATTACCGGCCCTCCTCCTTCTTGAAACCATGACTCAGGACTTGGATGAAAATCTTGAACGCCAGGAAAGGCAAATATAAAATTACCAGTTAGAATTTGTCCAATATCATTGTTGTCAATTAAATTTCGTGTAAGTTGACCTCCTCCTCCTAAAAAAGTATCGGGTGCATTCCCAATGTAGAGACTATTTTTTTTTGCTAAATTTAATAATTCTTTTGCTTCATCAAACTTAACACTCATTGGTTTTTCACAATAAACATGTTTATTAGACTCAAGAGCTCTTTTAGATATTTCATAGTGCGCTTGAGGAATTGTGAGATTAAGAATAATATCTACATTCTTGTCATTAAGTATTTCATCAACTGATAAAGGAATAATATTATATTGATCAGCTGTTTTTTTTGCGGCATCTAAATTAATATCAGCACAAGCAACAAAATTTATGTTATTAAAATATTCCTGAGCCCGGAAATAGGTCTCTGCAATATTACCACAACCAATTAGACCAATATTTTTCATAACTTGTTTCTATAAATCAATTGTAAAAAATGGAATAGTAAAAAAAAAGGCCGTAAAAAATTACGGCCCTTTAAAAATAATTTTGCTTAGACCTACATAAAGTCTGCAGCGTTTTCTTTTGTAACTAATACAGTTCCAGTATCAATGTTATCTGGAATGCTCTCACCATTAGCTAATTTAAGTGCATTTTCTACACCCATGTATCCCATGTTGTATGAGAATTGAGCAATAGTTGCTGACATTTCACCAGCCATTACACTTGCAGCAGCATCAGGGTTAGCATCAAATCCAACAACGACAACATCATCTAGCATATCAGCATTTTTTAGTGCTTGGATAGCGCCTAGACCCATATTATCGTTAGAAGCAAAAATTGCTTTTAGATTTGGGTTACCAGTGATGATATCTTCCGTTACTGACATACCTTGTGCAGTATCCCAGTTAGCTGGAAGTTCAGCAACAACGTTCATACCACATGCTTTAAGACCTTTACTAGATCCTTCAGCTCTGTGCTGACCAGTAGTTTGAGTAATCATTCCTTGAAGAATTGCAACATCAGAACCACTTGGAACATTATCACAAATATATTGAGCAGCTAAAGCAGCACCATTGATATTGTTTGTACCAATGAAAGTTACACCTTCATTAATTCCATTAGTATCAATGTATACAACTGGAACACCTGAAGCCATTGCATCATCAAGAATTGGTGCAACTGCGTTAGGGTCAGTTGGTGCAATAGCAATGCCGTCTACACCTTTTGCAATTTGGTCTTCAATTTGTGCTACCTGAGCCATAACATCACTTTCTTGCGGTGGTGAAAGGATAATTAAGTTTACACCAAACTCTTCAGCAGCATCTTTAGCACCAGCTTCAACTGAAGCCCAAAATGGATTTCCAGCACCTGGTCCTTTAGTACTTAGCATTATTGTTTTTGCATGTGAGCCTGCTAAAAGACTACCTGAAAAAAACAATACAGAAGTAGTAATTATAGAAATAAAAAATTTCATTTTTCCTCCTAAAATTTTTTTTTAATCATTAATCAAAAATGAAAATGTAATCAAGTGACTGTTTGTCAGAAAGTAATTATTTTTTAATATTATGTTCTGGTCGCAAGTTGTCTCCTTAAAACATCAATATAAACGGCCAAAATAATAATTGACCCTATAAGAACTTGTTGCCAGAAAACACTAACATTCATTAGATTTAAACCATTTCGGAGTATACCCATAATCATGACTCCAGCAAACACACCTAAAACGGTTCCTCTGCCCCCAAAGAAGCTTGCTCCACCTATAATAACTGCTGCAATCGCATCTAGTTCAGATTGTAAACCAGCATTTGGATAAGCAGAATTCGTTCTTCCAGCTAAAATTAAACCTCCAATACCAGCCAAGAAACCACAAAGGGTGTAAACTACGATTAAAATACGATCGACGTTTATACCTGCTGCTCTTGCTGCTCCAGGATTACCACCAATCGCATAAATCCATTTACCTATTCGTGTATGATTTAAAAAAACCCAAAAGATAAAGAATATAACAATCATTAAAATTAAGCTTGTGGGAATGTACTCTCGCGCCCCTTCTCCAAAAAAAACATCCAGTTTAATTTTACCATTTCCGATAACTCTTATCTGTTCAGCAAAACCTGTTATTGGCACTCCTCCAGAAATAAGGTTTCCAATTCCTCTAAATATGTACAGCGTTCCTAACGTCATAATAAACGGATGAGGCATTCGAAGTAAGGTTATTCCAATACCATTAAACATACCACACAAAAATCCTATTGCCGGGGCAACTAGCATGACAACGTACCAAGGCATTCCTGCTTTTGAAGCAATAGCAAGCCCCATTAATGATAACATAATAATTGAACCGACTGATAAATCTATACCTGCAGTTACAATGACCATAAAGACACCAAGTGCTAACATAGACTGCCAAGAAACTTGTTTAAAAATATTTGTTACATTTCTCCATGATAAAAACACATCAGGTTGCAACAAATGCAAAACTGCAATCATTATTAGGATAAGTAATAAGATTCCATATCTCTCAAAAAAAGGAATAAGTCTGACAAATAAAGTTTCTTGATTCTTATCCATTAATCTTTTTTCCCCATGATCCATCCAATCACTTCGTCTCTTGAAGTATTTTTTAATTCTGACTCAGCAAAGTTTGTACCTTGAAATAATGCCATTACGCGATCACAAACAGTAAAAATATCATCCATTCGGTGACTAATTACTATTACACTAACACCCAATTTTTTTAGATTTAAAATTAAATCTAGAACCTTTCCAACTTCTTTAACAGCAAGTGCTGCTGTTGGTTCATCCATTAATACAATTTTTGCATTAAAAGCTGTAGCTCTAGCAATTGCAACAGCTTGTCTTTGTCCACCTGATAATTCTTCAACCTTTTGATCAGCACTCTTTACGTTAATTTTTAGTTTTGCAAGATGCTCTTCAGTTAACTGTTTTCTTTTTTTATGATCTAAAAAATTGAAAGGGCCAACTTTTCTTGTTGGCTCTCTTCCTAAAAAAATATTATCACCAATGGGGAGATTCCCAGCTAGTGCTAAATCTTGATAGACCATTTCTAAGCCCAAATTTTGAGAGTCTCTGGGACTATTTAAAGTTACTTTTTCTTTATCAAAAAAAAGAGATCCTTCACTTGGCTTATATAATCCTGATAAAACTTTCATTAATGTAGACTTTCCAGCACCGTTATCGCCGACGACACCAAGAACCTCACCTTTATTTAAATGAAGATCTACATTTTGAAGTGCTGTAATAGTACCAAAAAATTTTGAAACTGATTTAGCTTCCAGTACTAAGTTATCTGACATAAGTGTGTTTTTAAATAAATTTTAATTAATATCAACTGGTTTTGAGCGTAAATATTTAACAGTTTCTCTTTCAGCTTTTTTGCATAATTTAGGAGGCAGGCCTTTTGAAATAAGTTTTAAATCTTGAATTACTAATTCACCCATCTCTTTGAATGCGCTGTCTAATGCTCCGGCTCTGTGTGGAGAAAAAATTACATTTTTGAGTTTTCTTAATTTATGATTTTTAGGAAATGGTTCTTGTGGAAAAACATCAATGGCAGCAAACACATTTCTATTTTTTAAAAAATTAAAAAAATCATCAAAATTTATTATGGCCGCTCTACTCATTAAGACAAACACTGATCCATCTTTTATTAATTTAAGTTTAGAAGTATTAATCATAGCTTCATTAGAGGAAGTAATGGAAGCTAATATATAAATGATGTCAGCATTTTTGAGTAACAAATTTAAACTAGTAGGCTTAACATCAAATTTTTCGATTTCTTTATTGGGAATCCAAGGATCATAGGCAATAATTTTATTAGAGAATGCTTTGATTATAGGAGTAAGTGATTTAGCTAAATCACCAAATCCAATTAAACCAAAAGTTTTATTTTTTATTAAAAAATTATTCTGACTTATTGCGCCACCATATTTTTCTTTTTTTGAAATAAAGTCTGAGTGAGCAATATGAATACTTCTAGCTATAGATAAAGTAAGACCCATTGCCATTTCAGCAACAGGTTGAGCAAACACAGGCGATGTTGCTAAAACATGTATTCCTTTTCTAAAACAATAATCGTAATCCATATTATCCATAAAATTGCTCTCTACATTAAATATTGCTTTAAGTTTTGTGGATTTACAAATTAAAGATGAAGGTAAATTGGGTTGCCCAAAAATATAATCTGCTTTAGATAAATTTTTTTCATAAAAATTATTTTTATTTTTATTTGGAGCAGTAATAAGTTTAAAATTTTTTTTTAAGTATTTTAAATTTTCTTTAGAAAAAAGTAGATCCATTGTTCTTGGATATGGATCTAATAAAATTATAGGCTTGTTTTGACTCATACAATTTTTAAATTTTAGAAAAAGAAATTTATTATTTATACGCCCTTACGTTGTTTATTTTTTCCTTCTAAAAATTCGTTAAGAGCTGATTTCTTACCTTCGGTATTATCCACTTCAAGTGTTGGGCTTTCCCAAAAAGCTGTTCCTTCTAACCACTCATATCCATCTGTTTTCATAGAAATTACGTATGTTTTGTCTGATTCTTTTGCTCTTTTAAAAGCGGCCTCTAACTCTGAAATAGATTTAACAGTCTCACCATTTGCCCCCATGCTTTTTGCGTGAGCTTCAAAATCTACAAACTGTACATTTGTCGCTCTTGCAGCATTGAGATTACAAAGATATTCATTTCCACCTTTTGCTAGTTGCAATCTATTAATAACCATATGACCACCATTATCACAAACTACTATAATTAATTTTTTATCATATAAAACTGAACTGTAGATATCGCTATTTTGTAAGAGGTATGAACCATCGCCTACAAATACAATTACATCTTGTTCAGGTTTTGCCATTTTGATTCCAAGTGCACCTGATATTTCATAACTCATGCAACTAAACCCCCATTCAGTTTCAAAAGTATTTAGTTCTTTAGGTTTCCATATTTGAACTACTTCGCCAACTAACCCTCCAGCAGCAGTTACCACAATATCTGATGGGTCTGAGTTTCTATAGACTGCACCTACAGCATGAGCATAGGATGGTAATTCTTGATTCGTTGGTCCACTTTCTTTGGCAACATATTCATCCCATTTATTTCTTTCTTCAATTGAACGCTGGTACCAATTATCTGGCGCTTTCCATTCTCCTAATGCTTTTGATAATTCTTGAAGTCCAATTTTTGCATCACTGACAACAGGAGTTGCGCGATGTTTTGTAGTATCAAATCGTGAAGTATTTATTGATACAAGTTGAAAATTTTCATTTTCAAAATTAGTCCAAGAGCCAGTTGTAAAGTCTCCTAACTTTGTTCCCACAGCTAGTGCTAAATCTGTATCAGTAGCAAGGTTGTTAGATGAACCTTCTCCTAAGCATCCAATTGCACTTATATAGTAAGGATCATCTTTTTTCATACATCCAATCCCCATTACAGTTGCTGTTACAGGAATATTATGTTTTTTTGCAAAATTAGAAATTTCCTGCTCTGCTTCTGAATATAAAACACCTCCACCTGAAATAATAATTGGTTGTTTAGATTGTTTTAATTTATCTGCAGCTTTTTGTATTTGATTTGGATCAGGATGAATTCTTCTAATTTCATGAATTTTTTCTTCAAAAAAGATTTCAGGATAATCATAGGCTTCTCCTTGAACATCTTGTGACATAGAAATTACTGCTGGTCCACAATCTGCAGGATCAAGCATTACATTAATTGCTTGTGGTAAAGATGTTAAAATTTGTTCAGGTCTAGTTATTCGATCAAAATATCGTGATACAGATTTAAATGAATCATTTTGAGTTTCTGAAGGGGAATTAAAATGTTCTACTTGTTGTAAAACAGGATCTGGAAAACGGCTAGAAAATGTATCACCTGGTAAAAGTAAAATTGGAAGTCTGTTACTTAAAGCAACTGCTGCAGCTGTAACCATATTAGTAGAACCAGGTCCAACAGATGAAGTTGCAACAAATATTTGTTGTCTTCTTTTGGCACGAGCATATGCAATACCTGTTAGTGCCATATTTTGTTCATGATGACCTCTGTATCCAGGAAGTTCATTTTGATATTCTTCCATAGCTTGTCCAATACAAGCAACATTACCATGGCCATAAATACCGAAAGCACCTGGAAATAGTGGTTCTTTTTTTCCATTAATTAAAATTTTTTGCATAGTTAAATATTTAATTAATGCATGTGAACATGACATTCTAACTGTTTTCATGTGTTCCTTTCCCAAAAAAAATAGATACTATTATAATAAAAAAATAATTTAAAGAGTTAAACAATTTATTTTTCTAATATTTTAGAATATAGAATTATTCATGAAAGTTGGGATTGTTGGTGAAATTCATCCAAGTGGATATGAGATATTTGATAAAAATAATATTGAATACTTTGTCACCAATAATATTGATGAAGGTCATCTAATAGAAAAATTACGAGATGTGGATGGTATTGTCGTAAGAACAGCAGAAATAAATAAAAATATTCTCTCTCAATCAAAGAACCTAAAAATTGTTGCAAGACATGGTGTTGGATATGACAATGTGGATACTGAATATTTAAATCATAATAAGATAGCTATGGCCATTACTGGAAAAGCGAATGCAACCAGCGTAGCTGAACATGTAATGACAATGATGCTTTGTTTAACAAAAAATATTTTTGAATCAGATAGATTAGTGAAATTAGGTAAGTTTCAAGAAAAGGGTAATCTACCCAACTACTTTGAACTCTATAATAAAAAAATTTTAATTCTTGGTTTTGGTCGAATAGGAAAAGCTTTAGCAAAAAGATGTAGTGGGTTTGAAATGGAGGTTTATGTACATGATCCGTTTCTTTCGGATGAAGAAATAAAAAATCATAAATGTATTCCAATAAATAAAGAAGAAGGCTTTAAAATTGCTGACTATATAAGTATCCATTTACCTTTAAATGAAGAAACTAAAAATCTGATTTCTTTTGATCAATTTGAAACCTTTAAATCAAATTTGATTTTAATTAATACAGCAAGAGGCGGTATAATTAATGAAGATGCCTTATACGAAGCTTTGAAAAATAAAAAAATTTTTGCAGCTGGTGTTGATGTATTTGAAAAAGAACCGCCAATAGAAAATCACAAACTGTTTTCTTTAGCTAATACTTTGTTGACACCACATAATGCTGCTTTAACTCTAGAATGCAGAAAAAGGATGTCTGTAGAGTCTTGTGAAAATGTTTTTGATTTTTTAACTAAAAGTAAAAATTTAAACAAAAATAATATTATAAATCTTAAAATTATAAGTTAGATATTTAAGTAAATATTTCCATCCTCTTCAGAGATGTCAAAGATCTTAAGACCATCCAATTCAGGATCACTAATACAATCACCAGAAACAATACTATAAGTATTACCACAACCAACACACTCTAACTCTTCTCCTTCAATTTCAGATTCACTCAAAGGTGCTTTCTCCTCGCAATTACAGTTTCCCTGTGTGCAAAAAAATCCTGGCTCTAAATGATAAACTGCGTAATTAACATCGTCATGTTCAAAACTTTCCACAGTTCCAACTTCGATATCATCAGTTTCACCAACTAGTATTGGATCAATTTCATCATTCATAAAAAATTTGTAAAATAAAATTGAATTAGAATAAATATTTTTTTTAAGAAAGTTGTTGATTTATCTGAATTTTAGATTTTTTCTTGTGAGTTCTTTTACGTTAGAAACTCCCATTAATTTCATATCTCGTTCAATTTCATTGCGTAAATTAGATAAACTTTTTTCTACACCTTTTTGACCTCCTGCAGCCAAAGCGTATAAATACATTCTTCCACCAGAACAGGCTTTTGCACCAAGTGACAGTGCTTTTAAAACATGAGTACCTCTTCTAATTCCTCCTTCACAAATTACATCTATCTTATCTCCAACAGCATCAACAATTTCAGCTAGTTGATCAAATGGTGATCTTGAACCATCTAATTGTCTACCACCATGATTTGAAACCATTATAGCTGAGGCGCCTACATCAACAGCTTTTTTTGCATCATCTACAGACATAACACCTTTAATAGCAAATTGACGACCCCACTCTTTATTAATATTTTCTACATCTTTCCAACTCATGGAATTATCAAGCATTTTTGTGAAATAATCTCCTATGGTTGTCATTACTGTTGTGCCTTCATTAATGTGATCTTTTAGATTACTTAATTCCCATTTAGGTTTTGTAAAATAATCGACTGCCCACTTTGGATGGAGCATAAAACTTAAAACGCTATTGAGTTTTAATTTCATTGGAATAGTGAAACCTGTATATAAATCTCTTTCACGATTTCCTCCAACAGCCGTATCAACTGTAACTGCCATTGCTTCAAAATTTGACTCTTTACATCTTTCTATAAGGGCTTTGTTTAATCCTTTATCTTTATGAACATAAAGTTGAAAAAGTTTTGGTGTTTTAACTAAATTTGATATCTCCTCTATACTTGCTGTACCTAAAGAAGATATTCCAAACATTGTGCCAAATTTTTCGGCAGCTTTTGCAACTCCAATCTCACCTTCATGATGGAACAACCTTTGAAGAGCAGTAGGTGCACAATACAAAGGTATATCTAACTTTTGTCCCATAACCGTAGTTGACATATCCACTTTATCAACGCCACTTAAAACATTTGGAATCAAATCACATTGCTCGTAAGCATCTGTGTTTCTTTTATAAGTTATTTCATCATCTGCTGCACCATCGATGTAATGAAATATTGGACTTGGTAGCCTTTTTTTTGCTAAATTTCTAAAGTCTTTTACATTATGACAGTTATTAATACTCCCAAACATTACGCCTGAATAGTTTTTTGAGTTTGCTCTCCTAGACCTTCAATTCCCAATTTCATTACATCACCAGCTTTTAAAAATACCTGTGGGTTCATTCCCATGCCTACTCCTGGAGGTGTACCAGTAGAAATAATGTCACCAGGTTGCAATGACATGAATTGGCTTAGATAACTTACTAGAAAATTTACACCGTAAACCATGGTATTAGTTGAGCCATTTTGCATTGTTTTACCATTAACTTCTAACCACATTTTAAGATTTTGTGGATCAGGTACTTCATCAGTTGTAACCAAATAGGGACCAATTGGTCCAAAAGTATCACAAGACTTACCTTTCACCCACTGGCCTGAGTGTTCTATCTGAAATTCTCTTTCACTAAGATCATTAATAACACAGTAACCGGCTATATGAGATTCTGATTCACTTTCTGAAATATACTTTGCTTCTTTTCCAATAATTACTCCAAGCTCTACTTCCCAGTCAGACTTTACAGATTTTTTAGGAATTTCTACATCATCATTTGGACCAATAACAGCGCTTGTTGCTTTTGCAAATATAATTGGTTCAGGCGGTACTTTCATCCCAGTTTCTTCAGCATGATCTGAGTAATTTAATCCTATACAAATAAACTTTCCAATACTTTCTTTACAGACACAAGGAGCAATACTATCGTAACTTTGAACAATAGGAAGTGATCCAATATCAGCTTTTTTCACTTCATTAAGCTTATCAATAGTTACATTTTCTCTATCCCAATCTTTTACCAACGATGAAGCATCGCGAACTTGTCCTTGAGTATCGACAATCCCTGGTTTCACTTCTTTTCCAATTCTATATCTTAAAGTTTTCATTATAAAGTCCATCCTCCATCAATTAAATTTAAGGTTCCTGTTACAAAAGATGATTCGTCACTCGCTAGATAAGTAGCAAGTGAAGCAATTTCTTCTGGTTGAGCCAATCTACCCATTGCCTGTCTCGCTATAAAGTCTTCACGAGCTTTCTTTGGATCAGCAGCCATGTTTACTCTTCCTTCCCAGGAAGGTGTTTCTACAGTTCCAGGAAGTATTGCATTGCATCGAATTCCTTTTTTCACATAGTCAGCTGCAACTGCTTTCACAAAACCATTTAAAGCTGCTTTAGTTGCTCCATATATAAATCTATTTTCAACACCTTTCACATTAGAAGCTGCAGAAGATACTATGATAATATTTCCTTTCCCTTTTTCTAACATTTTAGGAACTAAATTGTAGCTCATAAGATAGGCTGAATATACATTTACATTTACTGATCGATAAAATTCTTCATCATCACATTCCAATAACGTTCCATGATGAACAAAGCCCACTGCATGAAAAAGAACATCAACCGAATCAATACTGGAACAAAATTCTTCAACTGCCTTTTTATTTGTTGCGTCTAATTTTTGAGTTTTTATAAAATTATTTTCTTTGATTAATTCATTAAGTTTTTCTTCGTTAATATCTGTAGCAATCACAGAAGCACCTTCTTTAGCAAACATCATTGCAGTTGCTCTACCAATCCCTTGGGCCGCAGCAGTTACAATTATTTTTTTATCTTTTAGTCTCATATATTATTCTTCCAATACTCGCCGTTAGGAAAAGAGAACTCATTAACAGACTTTTCTTTCATTTCAATAGAATATCCATGATCAAGTGGAGGCATATAATTTCCATTTTCAATTTTACATGGGTATATGAAGTGTTCATGTAAACTATCTTGATATTCTACTACTTTATCATTTTTTGAACCATTAATTAAAATATAATCAATCATACATAAGTGTTGGACATACTCACAAAGACCAACACCGCCGGCATGAGGAAATACTGGAACATTAAATTTATGTGCCATTATCAATACAGTTATTATTTCATTTATACTTCCCAATCTGCAACTATCAATTTGACAAATATTCATCGCTCCAGATTCGAGAAATTGTTTAAACATGATACGACCTCCACAAGCTTCTCCAGTTGCAAGTCTTACGTTTCCAACTTCTTTTTTTATTTTGGCAAAACCCATTACATCATCTGGACTTGTAGGTTCTTCTACAAAAAATAAATTAAATTTTTTGTATGCATTAATATGTTTAATCGATTGTTTTACGTTCCATTGTTGGTTTGCATCAACCATAATAAAGCAATCATCACCAATTGTTTTTCTAATTAAATCAAGTCTTTTTACATCTGCATTTAGATCTAAACCAACCTTGATTTTAAAATGCTTCCAACCTTTTGCCATATATTCTCTGCATAATTGAATTATTTTTTCATCTGAATAGCCAAGCCATCCTGCAGCAGTTGTGTAAGATGGATACCCTTCTTGTAATACTGTATCGATACGTTTTTGTTTATCATTTTGATTTTTCGACAAAATCGCTAACGCTTCCTCTGGAGTTAAAACATCTTCAATATATTTAAATGTTAACCAACTAACTATTTTTTCAGGCTCACTTTCTACAACAAATTGCCACAAAGGTTTTTTGTGCTTCTTAGCAATTAAATCCCATAAACAATTAAAGATTGCTGATACAGCCATATGAACAACTCCTTTTTCAGGGCCTAACCACCGTAGTTGACTATGATCAACGCACTTGAACCAGAGCTTACCAATGTTATTTTCTAAATAATTTAAATCCATATTTTCAAAAATTGGAAAAAAATGTTTTATACATTCAGCAACAATGTCATTTCCTTTGCCAATTGTGAAGGCAATACCATATCCTTTTAACTCTAATTGATCAGTAAAAGCCGTCACATAGGTTGCTGAATAATCAGGATCTGTATGAATGGCATCAGATCCTGTTAAATCTTTAGAAGTAGGAAATCTGACATCTTGAACACTAAATTTAGTAATCTTTGTCATTTTTAAATTTTTTTGAAAGTTGTATTGTCTATAAAATCCCAATCTAAATCAATACCAAGACCTGGCTTAGAAGGTAAATGGGCATAACCATTTTCAACCTTGATAGAATCTTTTAAACCAAAATTAAAATATTCATAAGGAACGAGTACTTCAAAAAATTCAGAATTTTTTATAGCTGCACAACAATGTAAGTTAACAAGTTCTAAAGGATGATAAATAGCTGTATGAATTTCACATTGAACACCAAAACTTTCTGCTAAGTGGGCCGTTTTCATTGTAGCGGTAATACCTCCGCTCCAGGATGGATCTGCTCTCACCATGTCAACAACTCTTGTAGAGATACATTCAGCGACACTGTAAGGATGTTTTGCAATTACTTCAGTTCCAATAATTGGAATATCTAAAATTCTAGTTAATTCTCTCAAATTATGAAAATTTTCATCAAACAGAGGTTCCTCATACCAATGATAATTTAATTTTTCTAATTCTCTTCCAAAACGTAATGCTTGCTCAAATGTGTAAGGAGCAACTGGATCACTCATAAGTTTAAAATTATCACCTACAGCCTCGCGTGCTTTTTTGTGAGCTTCTAAATCAAAATCATATTCTCCAGGAGGATGGAGTTTATATGCTTTAAAGCCTCTCTTTTTATATTCTACTGCTTCTTTTGCATAAGCTTCAGGAGAGTCTAAAACAAGAGAACTTCCATAAATTGGAACCTTGTCTCTATAAGCTCCTAAATATTTGTAAAGAGGTTGGCCAGCTTGCATAGATGATAGAAGCCAACAATTAATATCAAATGGTCCATAACTATAAATTGGTGCGTGATTCCACCATCTGTCTGCAGTTCTATATTCATGCCAGTGTTGCTCACGATATAGTGGATCTCTGCCAGTGAAAAAGGGTTTAAAGATTGAATTAGCAATCTCTCCTGCCATTTCTGCACCTCGGCCTGCAAACCCAAAAGTGGAGCTTGATAGACCTTCATCAGTGTGAAATGTAATAACTAAGAATTCTAAATCTGATTTTTTTCCATCTCTCATTTCTGAATCTTTCATGACAGGTTCTTTGTGTCGACACATACGAATTTCTATGTTTTTTATTTTCATGAGATACCAAATTCTTTCATAATACTATTATTGTCGTTACCAATTTTTGGAGCTGCCTTATTTGATTTAAAGATCTCTCCATCAATTTTTATTGGGCAACGAAGTGTTTCAATATCAAGTCCATCATCTCTTTTAATTCTCTGAACCATATCGAGTATTTTAAATCCTTCGTGTTTAACCATTGTTTCCCAATCAAGTACTTTGGCACACCATATATCTGCTGGCTCAAGAATACTCAACCAATGTTCTGTTGTTTCTTTTTCAATCCAGTCACCAATTTGTTTTTTAATCTCATCTCTTTTTGTGAACCATTCTTTTTGATCATATAAATCTTTAATTGAATTTAAATCTAGCAATTCACCTAGTTGAGGCAGTGGGGTCATTGCTATTGCTATATATCCATTAGAAGTTTTATAAATTCCATATGGAGCAGATAGATATGCATGGGCATTATTATAAGAGCTTCTTTGCGGCTTTCTATTTCCATCGTTAAAATATGTCGTAAGAACTTCAAATTGAAAATCTAATAAGGCCTCAACTAAACTTGTTTCTACATGAGATCCAATATCCGTTCGAAATCTTTTGATAACCGCTGCTAGTATACCTTCAACTAGTGTATGTCCTGCTAACATGTCAGCAACTGCCAAACCCATTGGGGTTGGTGCTTCACTTCCATTACCATTTAACCAAACTAAACCTGTTCTAGATTGCGCTAATAAATCTTGTCCAGGTAATGAACTCCAAGGGCCGTCAGATCCGTAACCAGAAATAGTTCCATAAACTATTTTTGGATTTATTTTTTTTACATTTTTATAATCCAAACCAATACGTTCTATTACTCCTGGTCTAAAATTTTGTGTAATTATATCTGCCTTCTTAATTAATTTTTTTATTAACTCTATGTCTTTGGCATCTTTTAAATTTGCTGCAAAGCTCTCCTTATTTCTATTAATTGCATGAAATAAAGTACTATCACCTTCAAGATCGGTATCGCTGATATATAAGTTTCTGCAAAGATCCCCAACTTCTGGTCTTTCAATTTTAATTACTCTTGCACCTAAATCAGCAAGTCTTAAGCCTGCATATGGCCCTGATAAAAACTGGCTAAATTCTAATACAGTTAATCCTTCTAATGGTTTTGTCATACAATAATTTATTCTTTGAAACTCTTATTGTACATATCAGATAATTTTTCACAAATACTTTCAGCTGTAATTTCTGTTTGTAGATATTCATTAATGAGATCACCACTTTTGTCCTGAAATTCCATATAACCATTATGCCTTGGTCTTACCCATGCCAAATCAAGAGTTTTACGAGTTGCTTTAAAAAAATCATTTGTTTCTAGATTTATCTTTTCATCCTCCCAAGCTTCAGAATTTCCTGGCTGTCCACCACTTTGGTAAAAAAGTGACTTTTGACATTCAGCACCTGCTATCCAAAATGCATATTCAATTGCTAGATCTTTATTCTTACTAACATTTGATACTGCTATACCAGTACCGCCTAAATGTGTTCCTGATGGACCTTTGCCTGACAAATCTAAAACATCAATGTATTTCAAAATATTTTTTCTATAATTATTTCTTGAGTAATTTGAAAATCCATAAATGTATGGGCAATAATAAAAATCATTAGTCTCTGTCATGAGTTCAGCAGTTTGGATTGGATCCATACTTAAACAATCATTGATTATTTCTTTAGATACCGCTTTCATCATTGTAAGGGTTTTAACACCAGCATCTTTATTAATAAAATTTTTTTCTTCTGGGATTAATTCTTCAGTAATGTTGTTATAAATACTATAAAAACTACTTATTGCATGAACTGGTTTTAAAGGCCAAAGAACTTTTCTCTCTTTTGCTAATGAAAGAAGATCATCCCATTTGGATGGAAGTGTCCTAACTAAATCTTCTCTGTAACAGGCGGTCTGTGAGGCAGCATCTATGGAAAGAGCCCATTGTTTATTATCTATAAAATAACTCTCATGCGATTTTCCAACTGATTGCTTTTTTAAATCGTTTAATTGAGATTGATATTCATTGATATTTAAGTTTTGTAAAAGTCCTTTGTGAGCTACTTCACCAACATGAGGATAGTCTATTACTATTAAATCATAATCATCAGTCATGTCTTCTATAGGTCTATCTGCAAATGCTTGTAACGGTCTTTTATCCCATTCAATTGAAACTTTATTATTATGAATTTCCCGAAATTTTTTAGATGTAGCAACCATTGGGTCAAAACCTCTAGAATGATCCCAGGTCATTCCTTTTAAGTTAATCATTTTTTTTCGTATTTATCTTTAAAGTCTTCTGGTTTTTTATATAAAACTGAATGTAGGTGCTCACAATATAGAACGATTTCGCCTTCATCTTTAAAAACTTCGTAACTAGTTCTAACTAAACCCATTTTTTCATATTTAGGTTTTTTTTCCATATTAGTTCTAATTGTATAAATTGTATCTCCAATAAAAACAGGTTTGATGAATCTTAAACGGTCATATCCATAACTAAAAGAGTTTACACAGTTAGTTGCAACTAAACCTAAACCATAAGAAAAAACCATAGCTCCTGCTACTAATCTTTTTTGGAACATTCCTTCATTTTTTGCAAAATGTTCGTCGCCCACATAAGGATGCATATCTAAAACCATACAATTAAATTGCATGGCCTCTCCTTCAGATATTGTTCGGCGAAGAGATCTAATTTTATGACCGACAATAACATCTTCATAAAACCAGTTTTCAGAATTCCATACTGGAATTTCTCCATGCTCATTAGGCATATCTTTTGGAAAGGTTGACTCGATTCCAACAGTGTTTTCAAATTTATTATCTTTATTCATTTTTACAATTATGCTACCTTATTATAGAGAAATATTTATTCAATAGAAATGGTAGAAATAGAACAATTCTTCGAAGACTATGAACTTGGTGCAGAAAGAGTCACTGTTGGCAGAACCATCACTGAGACTGATATTGTAATGCACGCAATGCACTCTGGAGACTTTTACCCTCATCACACTGATGCGGAGTTTGCCAAAAAGGGTCCATTTGGTCAACGAATAGCACAATTTAGTTGTACTTTTTCGATAGGTATCGCACTTACAGCTTCGATAGTTAACAAGCGAGCTTTCACCTATGGGTTTGAAAGACTTCGTTTTCCTAATCCTGTTTTTATAGGTGATACAATTCACACTAAGGTTACTATAAAAGAAAAAAAAGATGATCCGAAAAGACCTCAATACGGACAAGTTAATGAGGCGTGTGAAATTTTAAATCAAAACGACAAATGCGTTTGTTATTCTGAACATATACTTTTGGTTGAAAGAAAAAATACTTAAAAAACGCTATACTTAATATATGCTTCTTGTGGATCCATTCCTTCTCTTATAGCTTTTCTAACTTGGCTTTCAGTATTAATTAGTTTTTCTGATTTTTCTAAAACATCTATAACTTTATCTCGGGGAATAATAACAATACCATCAATATCTGCCATTACATAATCACCGTTATGTATTTCCACATCTCCAATTTTAATAGTTTCTTCAAATTTTGTGGGCTTCCAATAAGCAACGACATCTTTAGGCGTATAAAATTTTGACCAAACAGGAAAATCGATTTTGTTTATAAATTCTAAATCTCTGCACCCGCCATCAGCAATGTAGCCTCTAATATTTTTCTTTTGTAAAGTTTCAGCACTCAACTCACCCATTAAAGCTATATTATTATCGTTTGGTTGACAGATAAGAACTTTATCTGATGGAGCCTTTGATAAAAGACCAGTCCAAGCAAGGAGTGTTTCATGATGAGAAAAACTAGTATTTGATTCCCCTTCAATAGTAAAAATTTGCCCAGCGATTTTGTGTTTTTCCTTATTAGGTTTAATATTTGGATTTAAAACAAAATTTTTAAATCCATCATCTCTCATGACATCATGGATAACACTACTAAAACATTTTGATAATCTATCTGATATTTCAGTAGAGCTTGTCATATAGCTAAACCACTATTTTCATCAAATAAATATGTTCTATCTAAATTTAAAGCAAAATCTAAAACATCATTTGATTTAACTTGTTCTGGTGTAAACATTCTACTAACTATTTCTATTTCACCAAAATTTGTAAAAATCAAAGTTTCAGTTCCAAGTGGTTCAGCTAAATTAACTGAAGATTGCATTTCCCAAGCACTAGATGGTTTTTGTCCAAATTTTAGTGGCACTATATCTTCAGCTCTAAACCCAAAAGAAATATTTTGACCTACACTTAAAGAATTTTGTTTATCTTTGGGTACTGGTACTATAATTCCATCGTTTGTCTTCATAGATAATTCATTATTCTGTTTCACTATTGAAGCCTTAATCATGTTCATGGAAGGAGATCCAATAAAAGTGGCTACAAATTTTGTAGCTGGTCTTTCAAATAGATCTAATGGTGTTCCTATTTGTTCTATTATACCATCTTTCATAATTACAATTCGATCAGCTAAAGTCATTGCTTCAACTTGATCGTGGGTAACGTAGACAATTGTCGTTGATACTTTTTGATGTAATCTTTTAATTTCTGTCCTCATTTGGTTTCTTAATTTTGCATCTAAATTAGATAGAGGCTCATCAAATAAAAAAACATCTGGTCTTCTTACAATTGCTCTTCCCATTGCAACTCTTTGTCTTTGACCACCTGATAATTGCGATGGTTTTCTCTGTAAAAATTCAGTTATATCTAAAATTCCTGCAGCCTCATGTACTCTTTCTTCAATTTCTTTTTTATCAAGTCCTGCGATCTTTAATGAAAATCCTAAGTTTTCTTCTACTGTCATATGAGGATAAAGAGCATAGTTTTGAAATACCATCGAAACATTTCTTTCTCTAGGTTCTAGATTATTCATTTCTTTGTCTCCAATTTTGATAACACCCTCATCAATTTCCTCTAATCCTGCAATCATTCTTAGAGAAGATGATTTTCCACAACCAGATGGTCCAACTAGAACTAAAAATTCTTTATCAATAATTTCTAGATCAATTTTTTTTACTGCTTGAACTTTTCCATAAAATTTTGAAACTCCTTGTAAGCTTACTTTTGCCATTATCCTTTTACTCCTCCAAATGTTAATCCTGTTACTAAGTGCTTTTGAACCATGAAGGTTAAGATTAGTGCTGGAATAATTATAAAAACTGCGAGAGCGCACATACCAGGCCAATTTATTGTGAATTGCGCAGTGAAATCCATAAGTCCAACAGTTAATGTTTTTGAATCTGTACTTCTTGCTAGATTTGAAACTAATGCATATTCATTCCATGAAATTAAAAATGCAAATATTCCAGCAGATGCTATTCCTGATCTAGATAATGGTAACTCTATATGCCAAAAAGCTTGAAGTTTGGTACAACCATCTGTCATTGCTACTTCTGACATGGCTCTTGGAATTTGTCTAAAAAAACCATCAGTTAGCCAAACTGTAAATGGAATATTTAAAGCAACAAAAACTAATATAATGCCAATATGCGTATCGATTAAACCAATTTTTGAAAATATAATAAAGATAGGTAAACTTAAAGATATTCCAGGAATAGTTCTAGTTAACATAATTAATAAAAAATATTTATTTTTGTGTTTAAAATTATGTCTAGCAAAACCATAGCCTCCAATTGTACCAACTAAAACTGCTATAAAAGTACTTGTAAAAGAAATTATAAGTGAATTTCTTAAATAACTTAAAACAGGGATAGGGCTTCTACCCATTGATCCCTCAGACCCGCCAAAGAGCATGGTTTCAAATTGAATTAAGTTTAAATTACGAGGTATCCAAACAGCAGGTTTTGCCATAACATCTACTTGAGGTCTGAATGCTGTAAGTACTACCCATAAGCCAGGAGTCATAATTAGAATTATTAAAACAATAGCTGAAAACCAAATTAAAATATTATTTATTTGTTTTTTATTCATAACTTAACCTCTGCCTTGCTTCTACAAGTTTGTAAAAAAAGAAAAAAGTAAAAGCAATCGAAAGAAATATTGAAATATACGACATTGCATTGGCCATTCCCATCTTAGCATCAACATATCCAGTTCTCGAAATTAAAGTCCATAGTAATTCAGTTCTTTTAGCTGGACCTCCTCCAGTCATCATCTGAACAATATCATAAGCTCTTGCTACATCTAATGATCTGATCGTCATCGCAATAAATACAAAAGGCATCAAAAAAGGTAATGTAATATTTTTAAACACTTGCCATGAATTACATCCATCAACTTTAGCAGCCTCAATGGGGTCTTTAGGTATGCCTAATAAACCTGCTAATAATAAAATCGCAAATACTGAAGTACTTGACCATATTTCAGCTGCCATTATTGAAACGTTTGCTAAAATGCCATCAACAAGCCATGGTATCGGTTGTATGACTCCAAACTCTCTCAAAAAATTGTTCATCAAACCAATATTATCGTTAAAAATATACTTCCATTGAAATCCAACTAGAATTGGAGAAAACATCATTGGAAACATCATAAGTGTTCTCAATGTTCTTTGTCCGTAGGTAATTTTATTTATTAAAAGTGCTATTCCAAGTCCAAAGACTAATTCTAAATTAAGAGCTATAGCTAAAAATAAGACTGTTCTTCCAAAAGCAATCCAAAAATCAATATCCCCAATTAATCTTTCATAATTTCTAAATCCAACAAAGCGATAAAGAGTATCGGGTTTTGTTAACTTAAAAGGTGTGAAACTTGTCCATAAGGATAACAACAAGGGCAGTAGAACAACACATGTAAGTATTATTAAAGTGGGCATAAGTAAAACCCATGGACCATTTAGAAATTTTCTCATGATACGTTTGGAAACCTAGCCCTACTTAATAGAGCTAGGTATATTAGTAAATGTTAGAAGTAACCAGCGTCTTCCATAATTTCAGTTGCTTTCTTAGAAGCAGTAGCTAGCGCATCTTCAGGAGATTTGTCCCCAAGGATAGCAGCTTGAAGTTCTGGATATAGAACGTTAGTAAATTCAATCCACTCAGGAATTAGTGGTGGAGTGAATGCATCTTCAGCTAATGACATTTTGAAAGTTTCAAATACCATTAACATAAAGTCATCACCTTCAGCTTTCTTTTCAGCAATGATTGCATCCCAAATAGCTGGACGAGTTGGTGATAGTCCACCTCTTGCTTCAATCATTTGTGCTTTATTACTTGTTAAAGCCCATAAAAATGATGCAGCTGCTTCTTTATCCGGACAAGACTCTGTCATTGAGAAAGAGTGTGATCCTGACCAACCTGTTCTTAAACCACCAGAACCCATTGGAGCACGTACAAGTCCAATATCTCCAGCAACTTTTGAGTTTTCTGGATCATTAAAGAAACCTGCCCATCCTGCCCAGTCAAGGTTCATAGCAATTGTTCCACTTGCAAAACCTAATCCAGTGTCATCCCAAAGATAGTTTAAAACTCCATCAGGAACTGCTTTTGCATTATACAAATCAATGAACCATTGAAGAGCTTCAACACCTGCAGGTGAGTTGAATATTGGACGATAGTCTTCATCAAATAATGCTCCACCATTTGCAATTACAAGTTCATAAAAACGACCTGCTATAGCTTCCTCTTTACCAACATATTGAGTTCCGTAGAAATCAGGTGGGTTTGAAAAAAAGATAGCCTGATCTTTAACTTGATCCCAAGTTTCAGGTGGTGTTAAATCATAGCCATACTTTGCTTTAAAGTTAGCTTTGTTATCAGCATCTTCATATAAACTTTTTTGATAATATAAATTACTCACATCACTGTGTCTTGGCATTTGTACCAATCTTCCATCAACAGTAGAGTGCTCTAATATTAATGGCGTGTAATCTGCTAAAACAGATGCAGGCATAATACTATTTAAGTCTGTGTAAATATTACCATACTGAGATGCAAAACTTGTGTGGTTTGACGCAACACAAAAATCTAAATTGCCAGAAGCAATATCTTTCTTAATCTCTTTATCTAATTCAAAGTGATTTTTTTGTGTGACGATTTCAATTTTTCCACCTGTGTTTTCTTCCCACCATGGAATTACTTCATTGTATAAGCCTTCGTATTGACCTCCGCCGATAAGTTTAACTCTTAGAGTTACACCAGAAAAATCTCCCCATAACTCAGTTTCTGCTTTTGCAGAAAATGAACCAAAGAAAGATACGGCAAGAATCAATGATAAAAATAATCTTAACATCATTCCTCCATATTTATTAATTTATGAGAGTATGATGCAATTATTTGCAAAAAATACAATAACTTTACAAAAAAAATTATACTAATAGTGAACTATTGTCCCAGGTTGAGAATTAGACTCAAGACAAGCATAAACTAAAGCCATTGTATTATAAGCATTATCTACTGAATGAGTTAATTCAGTCTCTTCACCTGATGCATATCTTTGTAAGCTAGACATAGTGCCTATAAATGCATCCGGAAACCAAGTGCCTACATTCTTTACTTTTGTCCAATCAACGTCTTTTGTTGATATTTCAATTTCTTCTGGTTCTCCATTTGGATAATTAAGAAGTAATCCAAATTTTATATATGCTGCACCGTCTAAACCCTCTACCCTAGCGTACGCATGTGAATGTTTCATTCCATGTGAAGAATTATCATGTGTATGATTTATAGATAAACAACATCTTATATCGTCTTCATATTGTAGGATTATACTTGATCTTGCATCTGCCAGATTAGGAAGATTTGGATGTTTTACTGATTTGCAATGTACGCTTTTTGGATTGCCAAGAACTGATCTTATCCAATCCAAATAATGAATTGAATGAAGAGGTACTTCAACATTATCTAATGTTTCTAAAAAAGGCCATAGATGCCAAGGCGTTCCAACGCTTAAACTTATTTCTAATTCAGTTAGTCTACCTAACATTTTTTTATCTATTGCTTCTTTTAAAGCAATCATCATAGGGCTAAATTTTAATTGAAGATTGACGCATGCGGTAATTTTTTTTTCATGAATAATATCCCTGATTTTTTTAGCCTCCTCCATACTATTACCCATTGGTTTTTGTAATTGACAAACGGAGTTAGCTGGGATCCTTTCAACTATACTCAAAAGTACTTGAGGAGGAACAGCAATATCAAATACTACATCTTTTTCTGCTAATGCTTCTTCTTCACTAGAGTAAATCTTTTCAATAGAATAATTTTCAGCACACTTTTTTGCTTTTTCTATATCAGGATCATAAATACCTTTAACAGTAAAGTTTGCTTTTTTATAAGCTGGTAAATGAGCATCGCTTACTATTCCACCAGCACCAATGATTACAATCGGTTTTTTATTTTTTGGTAACTCCCAAACTGTATTTAAATTTGCAATATCATCAATACTAATTTTTTCCATAGGAAATATTTCTAACTAAATTTTTTAAAAAATCAATAAATCATACAGTAATAAAAATTTAGATCAGAAAAAATTATGAATAACTAATGATTTTATTTCATATCATTGTAAGTTCTGTGTTAAGTTAATGAAAATTTAAGGAGGTTGTATGGCTATACAAAGATATGGAATGGCTGTCAGGTTGAAAGATGAGAAAAGACAATATTATATTGAAAATCATGCAAATGTTTGGCCTGAAGTTTTAGAAGAGTTAAAAAAAATCAATGTTCAAAATTATAGTATCTTCTTAAAAGAAGATTTTATGTTTGGATATCTAGAGTATACAGGGAACAATTTTGATGGTGATATGGGAAAGATGCAACAAATACCAATTGTAGATAAATGGACTAAACTAATGATAGATTGTTTTAATCCATTTCCCAATAATGAAGATAATGAATCCTGGGTTATGATGGATCAAATTTTTTTTATGGAATAATTAATGACTGTTTTAGTTACAGGTGGTTTAGGCTTTATTGGATCTAAGGTTGTTTTACAATTACTAAAAAAAGATATTGATGTTTTGGTGACAGATCTAGATATTGTAAAAAATAAAGACAAACTTGAAAGTAACATATTAAAAATTGGAAAAAATAAAGACAAAGTAAAATATCAAAAATTAGATATTACCAATTATAAAGAAATTGAAAATATTTTTCAAAATAACAAAATAGATTCAGTTATTAATTTAGCATATGGAATTGGAACTATATGTGAAGAAAATCCATTACTAGCAAGTAAAATAAATATTGTTGGAACTACTTCAATATTTGAAATGATTGTAAAGTATAAAATTAGACGATTAGTATTTGCAAGTAGCGAAACCGTTTACGGTGCTCATCAAGAATTCTTTGGAAACAGAGCTGTAACAGAAGAGGATTACTCGGGTATTAATAATCACTTTTATACATATGGTGTGATGAAACTTCTTAATGAGTTTATGGCTGAAAAATATATCAAAAAACATGGATGTAGTATTGCCTATACTAGACCATCAGTCGTATTTGGTTATGGAAGACAAAATACTGCAATAAACTGGGCCGAAGATTTTGCAGCTAAACCTGCTTTGGGACAAGCAGCGCATTTACCATTTTCAAAAAAAAATAGAGATAATTGGATTTATGTAGATGATTGTGCAGAGCAACTTGTTCGTTTAGCATTAAAAGAAACTCTAAACTATTCTTGCTTTAATACAGGTGCTGAAACTTTAGATGGTAGTCAATTAGAAGCAACGGTTAAAAAAATAATTCCAGATGCAGAAATCTATTTTGATGAAAATGTAAAATCAACACCGTTAATTGATGATCAAAATGATGAAAGAATTCGAAAAGAAATAGATTTTAATCCAAGATCCTTTGAAGATGGTGTTCAATGTCTTATACAAGATGTGAGAGAAAGTAATTGATATATGAGTTACACAACAACAGTCACGGGTAGTTACCCAAGGAAAGAAGTACAAAAAGATACACTTCGCAAACCGAGTGTTTCGGAAGAAGAGTCTTTTGAAATGATTAAATGGGCAGTTAAAGAACAATCTGATCTCGGACTTGATATTATTACAGACGGTGAAGGATATAGAGAAAATATGTATTGGTTTTACCAATTACGACTGGATGGGGTAGATGCTATAAATAAAATTCGTAAAGATTTCACACTCGGTGGTTCAATGAAAGGTGTGGATTTAAGTAAGACCCATGGAACAAAAGGATTTGGAATTGAGTGCGCAGTTGTAAAAGATGAAATTAAAAATCTGAGAACTGGTTTGGCAAAAAAATGGAGGATTGCGAGAGACAATACTCCTTCAAACGTGAGAGTGAAACAAACAATTACTGGTCCTCATATGCTGGCAAGATTTAGTGTTAATGAAAGACCTGATCTCTATCCTGATGACATTGCTTTAGCAAAAGCTTATGCGAATGCTTTAACCGAAGAACTAGAAGAAGTCGTAAGTGAAGGATGCGATTATGTTCAATTTGATGAACCGGTTTGGACAGAAAATGTAAATGAAACAAAATGGGCCGCTGAAATACTAAATGGAATTATTGAAAAATTTCCTAATGTAGATTTTAACCTTCATGTATGTGGCGGTAATGCTCACAGGAAAAGAGGTTTTTTTGGAAAATACACTGATATGATTGAGGCGTTTAAGATTTTAAACGTTGATGAAATACATCTAGAGCACTGCAGCTTACATTATAAAATGTTGGATGTATTTAATGATTGGAAATTTGATGGAAAAGTATCTCTTGGAGTAATTGATCAAAGAATTGATAATACGGAAACAGAGGAAGACATTATAAAAGCTATTAAACCTGCTCTAGAATATTTTCCAAAAGAAAAAATATTATTAACCAGTGAGTGCGGATTTGGTCATGTACCAATAGATATTGTTAAAAATAAAATAAAAATGTTGGTTGCTACCGCGAAAAAATTATAATTAAATTTTATAGATTCTTTCGGCATTAGAACTTGCAATTTTCTTTGCCTCATCATCTGAAAGATTACCTAAAATGGTATGTGTAACTTTAATCCACTCTTGAATACCTTTACCAGCATTGACTACTGGATAATCACTGCCCCAAACCATTCTATCAGGACCAAAACACTCTAAAGAATGATCTACGTATGGCTTTATTGTTTCATAAGAAGAAGTGCCAGGTGCACAATAGGCCATTAAACCTGATAATTTACAAGTAACATTTGGAAGTTCAGAAAGAGATTTAATATCTTTACCCCATTCATCGATCTCTCCAGATGCAATAGGCGGAACCCCACAATGATTCAATACTAAATCCATCTGATCACATTCCTTTGCAAATTCTTTTGCAATTTTTAGCTGTGTTGGAAGAAAACAAATATCAAAGGGTTTTCCAGCTGAACCAATTTTTTTTACATTATTTCTTAATACAGTGTTTTGAGAAAATTCATCAGGCATAACATGAAAAATTCTTCTATATCCAACTACATTCATATCAATAGTTTCCTCCAACCATTGATCAAAACCATTTTCTTCTTCTGGTCTTATTGAAACAATTAAACCCTTCATATTACTATTAGGCTGATCCATAATAGATTTTATAAATTTTGTTTCTTTTTTATAATCAGAGTCATCTACTCCTGTTTCCATGAATATTGTTCCTTTGATTTTAAAGTCTTTAGTTAGTTCTTTATAATCCTCTAATGAAAAATTTCCCTTATCTATAGGTGGAAATTCATTTGCCCAACTATATCCAACTTGGTCCCGGTACATTAAATGCTGATGAGTATCTATTAATTCCATACATAATGTTTAACACATATTGTTCAGGATGAAACTATTTTTGTTAATATATTTTCAAATAGTCAAATAATGATTTATTATAAAATAAATGAATATTCTTTTATCAGGTGGAGCTGGTTATATCGGAAGTCATGCCGCTCTTTCTTTTCTAGATGCTGGTCATAATGTTCATATTATTGATAATTTATCTACTGGAAATGAAAGTCTCATTCCTAAAAATGCATTTTTTACAAACTGTAACATTAATGATGAAAAAGTAATTTCTGAGCTTATAGAATCTAATAGCTTTGATTTATTAATGCACTTTGCCGGTTTTATTCAAGTTGAGGAATCTGTAAAATATCCGCAGAAATATTTTGATAATAATACTGAAAATGCAACTAAGCTATTTGAAACTTGTAAAAATAATGGATTAAATAAAATAGTATTTTCTTCAACAGCTGCTGCATACGGATCAGTAAGTGAAAATAAATTAATAGATGAAAATACAAATTTAAATCCTCAAAATCCATATGCTGAATCTAAAATAAAAACAGAAAATTTTTTATTTGAAAATAAAGATGACTTCAAATTTATAATATTACGATACTTTAACGTTGCTGGTGCTGATAAAAAATTAAGATCAGGTCAAATATCTAAAAGATCAACACATTTAATAAAAATTTTATCTGAGGTAGTTGTAGGTAAAAGAGATCATATTGAAATATTTGGCAATGATTATAATACGCCTGATGGAACAGCTATCAGAGACTATATTCATGTCTCTGATCTTGCTGATATCCACTTAGAAGTTGCAAAATATTTATTAGAAAGTTCAGAATCCAATTTATTTAATTGTGGTTATGGAAATGGTTTTAGTGTTTTAGATGTTATAAATACTGCAAATAAAATTTCAAAAGACAAAATTGATTACAAATTTTCAAATAGAAGAGATGGGGATGTTGAACAATTAATTGCAGATACATCAAAAATATTAAAACATATTGATTGGAGACCAAAACATAATGATCTAAGTGAAATTATAAATTCTTCAATTAAATGGGAAGAAAAAATTAATGAATCAAATACATAAAAGAATTTTTATAAGAAATGATAAAAAAGAACTTTATCTTTATGGTTATAATGAACACAAAGAGTCCCCAAGCCAAGAACTTGAGATTACAGAAATTCCTAAACCTCATATGAGATGGAACCCTTCAAGAGAAGAATGGGTTACCTACTCAGCAGGAAGAAAAGACAGAACTTCATTCCCACCAAAAGAGTATTGCCCACTTTGTCCAGGTGCAAATTTAAATTATCCGACAGAGATACCATTTTCAAACTTCGAAGTTGCAGTCTTTCCAAATCGTTGGGCTAGCTTTAATCCTAATGGAGAAAATATACTTTTAGAAAATATTTTAAGTAAACCTTCAAAAGGAGAATGTGAAGTAGTTGTATATTCTTCAGCACATCTTGATACAATTTCTGAAATGCCTTTGGAGCGAATAGAATTATTAACAACAGTTTGGATTGATAGATATAAGGAATTGCAAAAGAAACCGGATGTTAAATATGTTCTACCTTTTGAAAATAGAGGGGAAGAATGTGGTGTTACTCTTCATCATCCACATGGTCAAATTTATGCTTATCCTTTTATTCCTCCTGCAATTGAAAAAGAAATAAAGGCATTCAAAAAAGAGAACTTTTTAATTAGAATAATGAGGGAACTGGAGGAAAAATACTATGTATATCAAAATGACAATTTTATTGCTGCCGTACCACCCTTTGCTAGATATGCTTATGAGATATGGTTAATACCAAAAATTCAAGTTGAGGGACCTTGGAAATTTAATGATAAGCAAATTGAAGATTTTTCTAAATGTATTCAACAGGTTGTAAAAGGATATGATAGTTTTCTCAATAAGAGATGCCCGTATATAATGGGCTTACACGCTTCCCCTGAATTAAATGATAATCAATTTCATTTCCACGTTGAATTTTATCCACCTCTACGACACAACGATAAACCAAAAGTTTTAGCAGGTTCTGAGTCAATGGCTGGTGTTTTCATTATGGATGTATTGCCAGAAGATTCTGCTAAAGTATTAAGAAAATTTATGTCATGAAGACAATAGAAGAAAAAATAAATTACTACAAAGAGAGTCTAGATCTATTTGATGACGGAATGGATAAGTATAAGTTTTTAATTGATCAGGCAAAAAATGCTAAAAATTTTCCAGAAGAATATAGAAATGACTCCTTTAAAGTTTCAGGATGTCAAGCTCAAGTATGGTTGGTTCCAATGCATAAACACAATAAATTATCATTTTATTATGACTCTGACGCTTTCATATCAAAAGGAATGGTAACTATTTTGTGTGATATCTATGGGAACAGAGAACCAAAAGAAATAAAAGACTCAGATTTTGAACTTCTAAAATTACTTGAATTAGAAACTCTTTTAACTCCTGGCAGAAGAAATGGTGTTTATTCTATGTTAGAAAAAATAAAAGAATATGCAAATGTATATTCTAAATAAATTAATTTTTAATTGATGAAAGAAAATTTAAAAAAAATATTAATTTTTTTTAAAATAAAAAACTTTGTAGGTAGATTATATTTTTTAATAAAAACAAATGGATTAATAGAGGGATTATATCACTTTTTAATATTAGATTTAATTAAATATTTATCAAACCTAATTTATGATTCATATTGGGGTATATCAACAACAAAGATAATTGAAGTTGAGGATTTAGATATAAAAGGAGAACAAAAGAAACATTCTACAAGATATCAGGCAACATCATTAAAACATTTAAAGTTATCATTAGATTATTTACTGAAAGATGACAAAATTACATATGATTTTTTTTTAGATATTGGTTGTGGTATGGGTCGTCCATGTTTTTTTGCTTCAAAATATTATCCAAGAATATCTAAATTTGTTGGTGTTGATATTTCAGATAAAATGATATCTATAGCGAACAAAAATTTAAAGTCTTTCAGAAATAAAAAAAACTTTCCAAAAAATAATATAAAATTTATTAATCAAGATGCATTAGATTTTAAATTTGAAGATAATAGGAGTTATTTAATTTTTTTATTTAATCCTTTTAGTGATATTTATGTTAGAAAATTTTTCTCGCAAAATATGTCTCATATAAAAAAAAATAAAAGTAAAATTATATTTGTCAATCAATCCGAAAATGGTATTTTTGAAAAATACTTCAATTTGATTTTTAATAACTCTAAGAAAGCATTAAGAATTTATGAATAAGAGAACAAAATAATTGCGACGTTTTTATGACGCTTTTCGAATTCAATATCTTCAAACAAGCTCATAGATTTAACTTAAAAAAACAAAGTAATACTTGAGGTATGGTAACAATTCTATGTGATATTTATGGTGATAGAAGTCCTTCTGAAATTAAAGAATCTGATTTAAAATGTTAAATATTTTACAGTTTGATAACCTTTTAACCCCAAGAAGAAGAAATGGTGTTTATTCAATGCTTGAAAAAATAAAAGAATACGCAAATTCTTGTGTATAAAATAGATAATGTTTTATGAGCCAAAAAAGGGAAATCCTTTTAAAATAGATCCATTTAAATCATTAGTTTTTCCTCGACCTATTGGATGGATATCTTCAATTAATAAAAATGGTGTTGCTAACTTAGCGCCCTATTCATACTTTAATGCTGTGGCTGATGAACCGCCACAAGTGATGTTTTGTTCAAATGGTAGTTCAGCACATGGGAAATATAAGGATTCGTTATCAAATATTTTATCTACAAAAGAATTTGTCGTAAATTTTGTGACTTCAAGTTTACGAAATCAAATGAATATATCTTCAAGAGACTTTAAACCAGATGAAGATGAATTTTATTTTTCAAATTTAAAAAAGAAAAAATCAAAACTTATTAGAGTGCCATCAGTTAAAGATAGTCCTGTAAATTTAGAATGTAAATTAGTTAAAACAATTAAATTAAAATCAAATACCAAAAAAATCTCTACAATGATTGTTGGTGAAGTAATTGGAATTTATATAAATAACAAATTTATTAAGAACAATAGAGTTGATAGTGTTTCAATGCGATATATCGCAAGAATGGGATATAGTGAATATACTACAATTGCTTCCAAATTCTCATTGAAAAGAAAGAGTTAAATTCTTATTTAAATGATAGATAATTTAATTTTTTTTTCTTTAAATTAAAAAGACTGAAAGACAAAAATATTCTCAAGCAGATTAAAATAAAAATTAACAACTAAAACTGCAATTATAATAAATACTATTATAATTACTAAAGTCTTTATAAACTTCTTCATATTTGTTACGTTATCTTATATTCTGTTTTATAAAAATAAAAATTAATTTTGGGAGTATGGCGGAACTGGTAGACGCGCCGGATTCAAAATCCGGTCACTTCGGTGGTGTGGGTTCGATTCCCTCTACTCCTACCAACAAAAATTGACCTCTATCAAACTTCAGATTTAAAAAAAGTTGACTCATGGTTGCCTTGAAATTACTTTATTATTAAGTGAATAGGAAGTAAGATATACTACCAACCTTTTTAGTTAATTTTGAATATTATTTTTTAATACAAATAAAGGGGTCCACAAATTATTTTCAAGAAAAGAAGCGTTAACATCAGAAGATTGAATAATGAGTAACTCTCTTCTTTCCATATTGTATTCAGTTGAAAACACGATCGGTTCATTATTCACAAAACTAGGAGGAACTTCTATTGTTGCACTATTCATATCATTATTTAATCTAATAATTAAATTACTATCAGCTAAAGAAAGTTCTTGAAAAGTTTCATTATAGACATAGTTTTTAAGACTTTCAAATAACTCAGAATTAGTTACTGCATCGACATAAACAAGTGTTTTATCTTCGGACAGATAAGAAACAAATCCGATAAGGCTGTCACTAGAATTATTGAAAACATCATAGTCATTTACAACAGGTACACTAACTTGAGCAGTAGTATAACTCATAAAATCTTCTCCTAAAGTGCAGCCAGTTTTTTTAAATTCAATAAAATAAGTTGATAGCATTCTGTTAGTTTCATCACTTTCGCAATCAGCGACTTGATATGCTATTTCCATTGGTAAATTGAATTGTTTATTTTCAGCTGTGTTTGCTAGATCAATTAAGTCTGATGTGAATAGATCACCAGTAAAGTCAATTTTACAGCCAGAAAGAAATAAAGTTAAACTTATTAAAATTAATAATTTATTTTTCATTTTTAAGATTATTGTAAAAAAGTGCAATTTCATACTTATCAAAATATAATATACTATTACTTAAGAGAAAATCTAAACTATAATTATAGTTTCCCTGTAGATTCCCTGTGAGTTAAAAAAGTTGCCCTATGGTTGACTTGTAATCTTATTTTTGTACTACAAACTCGTAGACTTAGACATAAAAACCAAGTATTACTTAGAAAATAAACTAGGAGTTTAGTGGAGCTGATTTGTTTGATGGATTCAAAATCCGGTCACTTCGGTGGTGTGGCTTCGATTCCCTCTACTCGTACCATTTTCTTTGAAAAATATTTCAATTTATTTTTTGGGTACTTGAACTTGAGGTATTCATTATAAAGAGCATTAATGAAGAAATTAAGAACATTAGAATGCCAAGAAGATACATATTAAATGTTAAACCAAATATTTCTGCTAACAAACCAACAAGAGCAGGGCCAAATATTACACCTGTAAATGAAATACTTGTAACATGAGACATAGTTACAGGTATAGAATAAGGGGAAAATTTTATAGATTGTCTATTAACTATAGGCATAACATTTGAAATTAAAAATCCAAAAAGAATAACAGCTACATAAATTATTAAAATATTTTGAGAAATAACGCTTAAAAGAAGTATCACTGAACCAAACATTGCAAAATATGGTCCGACGATTTTTTCATTGAAAAGTCTAATAAGCTTTGATGCAAAAATATTACTTATTATTTCGCCTAAATTAAAAAGTATAACAATAGAACCAACTAAAAAAAGAGGGGCCTTTAAATCATTTACAAGCCAAAGGGGTGACCATTGTACAATTATACCCATACAAGCAAAAATACACATATTAATAGATGCGAACATTACAATTTTAGAGTTTGGTAATACAAAACTAGGATTGTCATTCTGTATGTCATATTTTCTTTTTAAGCCATAAAAAAACATAGTAATCGAGGAAAGAAAAACTATGGATCCTGTAATAAATGTTGTGATCACAGGAGAGATTTCTAAACCCATCGCTATACTACTTATACTTCCGCCAAATATAAACCCGATACTAAAAGAAGATTTAAAAATTGGGTTCAAAATTTTTTTGGTATTCTCTTCTATAATTGCAACTTGCGTAAAAAGATTTGGCGCTTGAATACCAATAGTTATACCCCAAAAAATTGAAAGCAAAATAAACACATTATAAGATGCGGTATAAAATATTAAAAATGGAATAAAAGAATACATTAATCTTGCAAGAATAAGGCAGTTGGTACTTCCTATCTTTGGTAGTAAAAATCTTGTTGTTAATTGATTAGTGATGACATTAAAAATTCCAAAAATAACAAAACCAAGAGCAAATTCAGACTCAGTCATTTCAATGAGTTGGAATAAAATAGGAGTATGAACTAAGTATGTACTAAAAGTAACAGTAGCAAAAAAACCTTGTGAGAATGTTGCTTTAAATGCAATGTCTAATTCTTTTTCGTTATTGACTTTCATAATAATTATTTAAAAAAATTTTTAGATTTAGTTTTGTAAATAGTATAAGCTAAATTTACCTTATAAATAAATGTAAAATGAATTCTCTAAAGAGATTATATAATTGGACCTTAGATAAAGCAAATCACAAAAATGCTAAATGGTATTTAAGTTTAATTTCATTTGCAGAAAGTTCATTTTTTCCAATTCCTCCTGATCTACTTCTTATTCCTATGGCTTTAGCGTCAAAAACTAAAGCTATATTTTATGCTTTTATTTGCACTTTTTCTTCAGTTCTTGGTGGTATTCTTGGTTATGCAATTGGATATTATTTTTATAATACTTTAGGTATTTACATTGTTGAGTTTTATCATTTGGAAAATTCTTTTAGTATTTTTGAAGATTATTATAAAGAATTTGGTATTCTAATTGTTTTAGGTGCTGGAATAACACCCTTCCCATATAAGTTTATTACAATTGCAAGTGGAGTATTTGGATTAAACATTTTTTTATTTATTATTATTTCTATTGTTGGTCGAGGATTAAGATTTTATTTAATAGCAATACTTCTTTATTTTTTTGGTGAAAAAATTAAGTTAATTATTGATAAATATTTTAATATTTTAACTGTTGTGTTTTTTATTTTACTTGTTGGAAGCGTTTTTATAATTAGATTTTTATGATAATTCAGAATTGGACAACATTTTTATTTATTATTTCACTTGTCTCGATATCATCGGCATTAATTGCAGAATACTTTTTTAATCTTCAGCCATGTGAATTGTGTTTAAAGCAAAGACATCCATATTATTTAATTTTAATATGTTTGATTTTGATATTTTTATTCAAAAATTTAAATAAAATTTGGCTTTATTTAGTAATACAGTTTGCATCAATTTACGGGCTTTTTTATTCTATATGGCACGTAGGGGTTGAAAATAAAATTCTTAAAGGACCAGCAGGTTGTTCAGCAATGCTAACAAAAAGTGAAAATACTACAGACCTTAAAGTGCAGATATTATCAAAGCAGGTAATTAGTTGTGATGAGGTTATATGGAGTTTTTTTGGAATTTCTGCTGCTTCAATTAATACGCTTGTTTTACTAGTTATTTTTATTTTAAATGCTATTTATTTATTTAGATACTATGGCATTAAAAAAGAAAAAAGCGTCTAAAAAAAAATCCTCGTCAAATAGAACTACTCATAGGGAGGTTTTGGAAGAAATTATAAGAGTCGATCATGCAGGTGAATATGGTGCGACTAAGATATATGATGGTCAAATAGCAATATTTGGCAAAAGTTCAAAGCTTGGCAAAACAATTCAGCATATGGCAGATCAAGAACAAGAGCATATTGATAAATTCAATGAATTGATCTTAGAACATAGAGTTAGACCAACTGCTCTCCTTCCTTTATGGAATGTTGCAGGTTATGCGCTTGGTGCATCCACTGCCTTGATGGGTGAGAAAGCTGCCATGGCATGTACTGTTGCTGTTGAAAAAGTAATCGGTGAGCACTACCAAGAACAATTGGATATCTTAGGAGATGATCATAAAGATTTAAAAAAAACAATTTCCAAATTTAGAGATGATGAGCTTGAACATCATGATATTGGAATTGAACATGATGCAGAAAGTGCGCCAGGATATAAAATTATGTCAAAAGTAATTGAACTTGGATGTAAAACTGCAATTGCTATCTCAAAAAAAATTTAATTTTCTAATTCAGTATCCCAATATAAATAATCTCTCCAAGTTTCATGTAAAAAATTAGGAGGGAAATTTCTTCCATTATTTTGTAGTTGAATTGAAGAAGGTCGGAGAGGTTTTTTAAAAAGTTTCATATCAGTATTCTGTATAAGTTTTCTTCCTTTTTTTAGATTACAGGATGTACATGCAGAAACAACGTTTTCCCAAGTAGTTTTTCCATTCAGACATTTAGGAACTAAATGATCAAATGTTAGTTCATTTGCAGGGAAACGATTAGTGCAATACTGACAAGTAAAATTATCTCTTAAAAATACATTAAAACGAGTGAACGCAGGTCTTCTTTGAGGCGTTACATAATCTTTAAGTGCGATTACACTTGGTAACTTAAAAGTAAGATTTGGAGAATGAACTTCATGCTCATAATTTTCAATCACTGAAACTCTTTCAAGAAAAACGGCTTTAATGGCATCTTGCCATGAGCATAAGGAAAGTGGGTAATACGATAGTGGCCGAAAATCAGCATTAAGAACCAAAGCTGGAT
>CACBDX010000005.1 GCA_902538155.1 uncultured Alphaproteobacteria bacterium | reverse complement strand
AAAATAATTGAACTTACTCTTCTCAATTTAATAAAATATAAAAATATTGAGAGTAAAGTAATAAAAATAAAAATATTATAAGGATTAAATATTAACCAAAGTATTTTAGATAGATAAAATGACATAATATTTTATAGCCTTAATTTATACTATATAACATTTGATAAATAAAAGGTCTCGTGGTGAAATGGATATCACACATGTCTTCGGAACATGGATTTGGGGTTCGAGTCCCTACGAGACCGCCAATTAAATAGTTATTTTTTCTGAGTACTTTGCAATTACTAACTCAGCAATTTGAACAGCATTTAGTGCTGCTCCTTTGCGCAAATTATCTGAAACTACCCATAGATTCAAACCATTATCTATTGATTGATCATTTCTAATTCTACTAATATAAACTTTATCCTCTCCTGCAATTTCAACAGGAGTCACATACCCTTCATCTTTTCGATGATCAATTACTGAAATACCTTCAGAGTTAGATAATATTTCGTTAGCTTCTTTTTCATCTAAGGGTGAGTCAAACTCAATATTAACAGCCTCTGAATGGCCAATAAATACGGCTGTTCTAACACAAGTTGCTGAAACATTAATTCCCTCGTCTAGAATTTTTTTTGTTTCATCAATCATTTTTTGTTCTTCTTCTGTATTACCATTTTCTAAAAAAGCTCCAATGTGTGGAATGGCATTAAAAGCAATTTGTTTTGTAAACTTTTCTTTTTTTAATTCTTGGTTTGCATAAACATTTTGAGTCTGATTAAATAATTCATCCATACCTGTTTTACCTGCTCCAGATACAGCTTGGTATGTTGATACAACAACTCTGTTTATAATTGCTTTTTCATGTAGTGGTTTTAATGCAACAACCATTTGTATAGTTGAGCAGTTAGGATTTGAAATAATATTAGTTCTATTTTCATCATCAAAAAATTCATCAAGTGCATTAGCGTTTACTTCAGGCACGATTAAGGGAATATTTTGTTGCATTCGAAAATGAGAGGTATTGTCTATAACAATACATCCTGCTTTCGCTGCTTTTGGTGCATATTCTGCTGAAATTTTACCACCAGGTGAAAATAAACCAATATGAGCTTTTGAAAAATCAAATTCTGATAAGTCTTCTACAACAATTTCTTTATCTTTAAACTCTACTTTTTTGCCTTTTGATTTTGATGATGCAAGTAAATATAAATTGTCTATTGGAAAATCCCTTTGCTCTAATATTTGAACTATTTCTGTTCCTACAGCACCTGTTGCTCCTGCTACTGCTATATTATATTTTTGAGTCATTTAATTTCCAGATAGAATTTTTAATTCTTCAATTACAGCATTGCCCATTTCTTGGGTTGAGATAATTTTTTCTGCTCCATCTTTTATATCAGCTGTTCTTAAACCTTTTAGTAGTACATTCTGTACAGCTTTCTCAATCATTTGACTATCTTCTTGCATATCAAAACTATATTTCAACATCATAGCAAAGCTCATGATCATTGCTAAAGGGTTCGCTTTAGATTGACCAGCTATGTCTGGTGCACTGCCATGAACGGGCTCATACATTGCTGCTCTAGTTCCATTTTCTTTAACTGGTCCAAGAGCTGCTGAAGGGAGCATTCCTAAAGATCCTGTTAGCATAGCTGCAGTATCACTTAAAAGATCACCAAATAAGTTATCTGTAAGTATGACATCAAATTGTTTTGGATAACGAACTAACTGCATTGCACAATTATCTGCAAGCATGTGTTCTAAATTAACATCGGAATATTCCTTTTTATGTAAATCTGTTACGGTTTGTTTCCAAAATAAACCTGTTTCCATTACATTTGATTTTTCTACTGATGTAACTTTATTATTACGCAACTTTGCTAAATCAAATGCCACTCGTGAAACTCTATTAACTTCTGATGTGGTATACAGTTGAGTATCAACTGCCTTACTTTCAGTATCACTAATTTTTGAGATACCCCTTGGTTGTCCAAAATATACACCACTTGTTAATTCTCTTATTATCAAAATATCTAATCCTTTAACAAGATCAGATTTTAAAGATGATGAATCTGAAAGAGCATCTAAAACAACCGCTGGTCTTAGATTAGCAAATAGATCTAGGTCTTTTCTTAATCTTAATAAGGCTGCTTCAGGTCTTTTATCTCTTTCTACGTTATCCCATTTGGCACCTCCTACCGCACCAAATAATACTGCATCACAATCCATTGCTAATTGCATTGTTTCATCACTTATAGAATTACCTTCTTTATCGTATGCCGTACCACCAACTAATCTTTCAGAAATATCAAAAGATAAAGATTTAGTTTTTTCCATCCAATCAATTATTTTTAATACCTCAGCCATAACTTCGTTGCCAATTCCATCACCAGGTAAAATTAAAATTTTTTTATTACTCATTTTTGATTACACTATCCAAGGTTGGATACTGTGTATTTTTTCTTCGTGAACATCAATTTTTTTATTTTTTTGGAGCGTCAAACCAATATCATCCAAACCCTCTAGCAAACATTTTTTTCGAAATGCATCAATTTCAAATTCTATTGTTTTATCATTTTGATAAGTGATTTTTTGATTTTCTAAATCAACTGAAACATCATTTTTATTTTCTGCTTCATTCATTAATATATCTACCTTTTGTTGATCTAACTTAATTGGTAGTATTCCATTTTTAAAACAATTATTATAGAAAATATCTGCGAAGCTTGGTGCAATTATTGACTTAAAACCAAAATCTAAAAGTGACCATGGTGCATGCTCTCTACTTGATCCACAACCAAAATTTGCCCCAGCAATTAAAATTTTTGAAGTTTTATAAGGATCCCAGTTTAGAATAAAATCATTCTTTATGTTACCTTGAATATCGTATCTTAATTCATGAAATAAGTTTTTTCCTAAACCAGATCTCTTTATTGTTTTCAAAAATTGTTTTGGAATAATCATATCAGTATCGACATTAATCATTGGTAGTGGTGCAGGGATACCAATTATTGTTTTAAATGATTCCATTTATAAATCCTCTGCTGTTGCAAAAGAACCTTTGATTGCAGAGGCAGCAGCTATTGCAGGACTAACAAGATGTGTTCTACCTTCTCTACCTTGTCTACCTTCAAAATTTCTATTTGATGTTGATGCACATCTTTCTTGCGGTTTTAATTGATCTGGATTCATAGCTAAACACATGGAACAACCTGGCTCTCTCCAATCAAATCCTGCTTCAATAAAAATTTTATCTAAACCTTCTTCTTCAGCTTGTTTTTTAACTAGACCTGAACCAGGAACGATCATTGAGTCTACAGAAACTTTTTTGCCTTCTACAATTTTAGCAACTTCTCTTAAATCCTCAATTCTTCCATTAGTGCAAGAGCCAATAAACACTTTATCAATTTTAATTTTTTGTATTTCTTGTTTGGGTTCTAAACCCATATATTCAAGAGAACGTTCCATAGCCCTCTTTCTATTCGGATTACTCTCTTCTTGTGGGTTTGGAACTATACCATCTATAGCAACTACGTCTTGTGGGCTTGTGCCCCAAGTAATTTGTGGTGAAATATCTTCAGCATTAATTAAAATTTCTTCATCATATTTTGCACCCTTATCAGATGGAAGAGATTTCCAAAATTCTACCGCTCTATTCCAATTATCTCCTGATGGAGCATACGGTCTACCTTTAATATATTCAAAAGTTTTTTCGTCAGGAGCGATTAAACCAGCTCTAGCACCTGCTTCAATACTCATATTGCAGATTGTCATTCTTCCTTCCATAGAAAGAGAGGAAATTGCATTACCAGCATATTCAATAACATAACCAGTTCCACCAGCCGTTCCTATTTTTCCTATTATATGAAGAATAATATCTTTTGCTGTAACACCTAAGTTTAACTTACCTTCAACAGAAATTCGCATATTCTTTGCAGGTTTTTGAATTAAGGTCTGAGTAGCTAATACATGTTCAACTTCACTTGTGCCGATACCAAAAGCTAAGGCACCAAATGCTCCGTGAGTTGCTGTATGGCTATCACCACAAACTATTGTCATACCTGGCTGAGTAATACCTTGTTCTGGTCCGACTATATGAACTATACCTTGTCTACTATCTAATAGTGGAAAAAGTGTAACATCAAAATCTTTGCAATTTTTTTCTAGTGTTTCAACCTGAATTCTACTTTCTTTATTTTCTATACCTTTAGATCTATCTGAAGTTGGGACATTATGATCAGCTACAGCAAAAGTACTTTCGGGTCTTCTAACTTTACGATTATTATTTCTCAAACCTTCAAATGCTTGAGGACTTGTAACTTCATGAACAAGGTGTCTATCAATATATATAAGACAAGTTCCATCTTCTTGTCTATCGACAAGATGATGTTCCCAAATTTTGTCAAAAAGTGTTTTAGGATTATTTATTGTCATCCGATTTATTCTCGGCTGCTTTTTCCTCTTCTTTACTAGACTCATCTGCAGCTTCTGCTTTAGATTCTTCTGCTGGTTTGGCTTCTGCTTCTTCTGCTTTTGTCTCTGCATGTTTTGCTTCTGCCTCTTCAGTTTTTGGTTCCTCTGCAGCATTTGTATTTGTATCTGCAGTTTTTGTTTCTTCTACCGGAGGAGCTTCCTCTATATATTCATATTGATCAGCTTCATCGCCTCTATCTTTATCTGCGATCCTTGCTTTCTTTCCTGATAATTCTCTTAGATAATATAGCTTAGCTCTTCTTACATCGCCTTTTCTAACAACTTCAATTTTTTCTACTAATGGACTGAATAAAGGGAATACTCTTTCAACACCCTCTCCATGAGATATTTTTCTCACAGTAAAGTTAGAGTTTACTGAATTATTTTTTCTTGCAATACAAATACCTTCAAATGCTTGAAGTCTCGACTTACTTCCCTCTGTAATTCTTACAGTAACTTTTAAAGTATCACCTGGACGAAAAGCAGGAACTCTTTTTTTTGAAGTTAACTTTTCAATCTGTTGTTTTTCAAATGTCTCTAATAAATTACTCATTTTATATTTCCTTTTTATAAAGATCTGGTCTTAATTCTTTAGTTTTTTCAACCGATTTTTCTTTTCTCCATTTATCAATTTTTTCATGATGACCTGATGTTAAAACATCTGGAACTTCATGTTTATTTCCCTGAATATCTTCCCAGGTTTGTGGTCTGGTATAATGAGGATATTCAAGCAGATTATTAGAAAAAGATTCTTCTAATAAACTTTGTGGTTGCCCTAATACTCCAGGAATGAGACGAATACAACCTTCAACTAACACCTGAGCAGCAATCTCACCACCAGAAAGGACGTAATCACCGATACTTATTTCCTGAAAATCAAGAATTTCTATAGCTCTTTGGTCAACCCCTTCAAATCTACCGCATAAAATAAGCATTTCATCATGTTTTGATAGATTATTAAGTTTGGCTTGAGATAATTTCTGACCTGATGGTGTTAGAAAAATTTTGCAGTAATTATCGGTTTTGAAAGTGATTGAATTTAATGCTTTTTCTATCACATCTGGACGAATAACCATTCCAGGGCCTCCCCCAAAAGGTTCATCATCAACACTTCCTCTTTTGTCAATTCCAAAATTATGTAGATTGACTATCTCGAGAGAAAATTTTTTATTGTTCAATGCATTTCCGATTACAGAATATCCTAGTGAACCAGGGAACATCTCAGGATAACAGGTTAAAATTACTATTCTCATTTTAATCAAGAATACCAGGTATTGGATCAGCTATAATTTCTTTTTTATTAATATTAACTGATAAAATATTTGTTTTATCAAAAGGTATAAGAGTAATTTTGGTATTATATTTGACTTCTAATAAATCACCTGCTCCAAAATTTTGGACACTTAAAACTTTTCCAATACTAGTATTGTCTTTCAAGAAAATCATGCATTCGATTAGATCGTTTATGTAAAACTCATTATCTTTTGTTTTTGGAAAAAATTTCTTATTTGAAAAAATTTTTTGACCTTTAAGCTCTAAAACATCTTCTCTGGAAAAGTATTTTTCAACTTGAACAACACACTTATTATTTTTGAATAAAATATTTTTAAAATTCCAAGCAACTGAACCATCAAAATTATAATAGTTTTTTAAATTTTTAAAAACTTCAAACGAGGTAGTCATCATATTAACTTTTATTTCACCTTTTAATCCTAAAGGAGATCCAAACTGACCAACAAGAATAATATCTTTATTACTCAAAGCAAAAATTGATTTTATTCTTTTTTAGCTTCTGCTTCATCTGCTTTTGGTTCTTCAGCAGGTTGTGCATCTTCAGCTGGCTTAGTTTCTGCTTCTTCTGCTTTTGGTTCTTCAGCAGGTTGTGCATCTTCAGCTGGCTTAGCTTCTGCTTCTTCTGCTTTTGGTTCTTCTGCTGCAGCTTTCGCAGCTTCTTCTTTTTCTTTAGCAGCAGCTAAACGTTCCTGTGCTTTTTTCTTAGGTAGATGTTTTTTTGTTTTTTCAGTAATAACTGGTTTTTCCATCACACCAAGATTGCTAAGAAAAATTGAAATTCTATCTGATGGTTTTGCTCCTTTTGCAATCCATTCCTTAGCCTTATCTAAATCCATTTTAACTCTATCAGCGCTATCCTTTGGAAGCATTGGGTTATAAGTTCCAATTTGATCTATAAATTTTCCATCTCTAGCTCTTCTAGAATCAGCAACTACTATTCTATAAAATGGTCTTTTCTTTGCACCACCTCTTGATAATCTTATTCTTACTGGCATTTTATTTCCTTTCTAATTTATGTTTGGAGGAAGATTTCCATGTAATTTTTGTATTAAATCACTGGGAATTCCTCCTTTGCCCATTGATTTCATTCTCTTCATCATTTTTTGTGATTGGAGAAACTGTTTTAATAACCTGTTAACGTCTTGAACTTTTGTTCCAGATCCTTTTGAAATTCTAATTTTACGTGAAGCCTTTATAATATCTGGATCAGCCCTTTCTTTTTTTGTCATTGAACTGATTATAGCTATTTGTTTATCAATCATTGAATTAGAAATTTTATTTTCTGCCATTAACTTCTGTGCCTTTGAAACACCTGGCATCATAGAAAGTAAACCGGAGACTCCACCCATTTTACCCATTTGCTTTAATTGATTGGCAAAATCTTCAAGATCAAATTTTCCTTTAGCGATCTTTTTTGCCATATCTTCCATTTCTTCTTTATCAATATTTTCAGCAGCTTTTTCGACAAGAGATACAATATCTCCCATACCTAAAATTCTTTGTGCAATTCTTTCAGGATGGAAAGGTTCAAAATTTTCTACTTTTTCACCTAGTCCTATAAATTTTATAGGAGAGTTTGTTATTGATTTAATTGATAGCGCTGCACCACCTCTGCTATCACCATCTATTCGAGTTAAAATTGATCCGGTGATATTTATTGCATCACTAAAACTTTTAGCTACATTTGCAGCGTCTTGTCCTGTTAGAGCATCTGCTACTAATAATGTTTCGTCAGGTTTAAACTTATTTTCAATTTCAATTAATTCACTCATTAACCTTTTATCTACAACTTGTCGTCCAGCAGTATCTAAAATAAGAATATCAAATAAATTTTTTTGAGCATAGTCTATAGAGTCATCAACAATATTACTGACTGATGATAGATTATGACTAAAGAAATCTGAGCCAGTTTCTTCAGCTAATACTTTTAATTGTTCTTGTGCTGCTGGTCGATAAATGTCTGCTGATGCTAATAAAATTTTTTTCTTTGAAGACTTCTTTAACAAATAGGAAAGTTTGGCAATTGATGTTGTTTTACCAGATCCTTGTAATCCACAAAATAATATTTTAGTTAATTGAGAAGAAGATAAATTTAGAGATTTATTTTCTGATCCAAGAATTTTTACAAGCTCATCTTGCACAAGCTTTATGATCATTTGATCTGACTTGACAGATTTGAGAATTTCTTTTCCTAAAATGTTTGACTTGATGGAATTTATAAATTCTTTTACTACAACTAAGGAAACATCTGCCTCTAAGAGAGCAATTCTAATTTCACGTAATGTAATTTCAAGATCTGTTTCTGATATAACAGCCTTACCCCGAATACTTTGAACAATTTTTTCAAATTTTGTGTTCAGTGTATCAAACATAAATCTCCAATAGCCTTTTAACTCCAGGGCACGAAACTCGTGGGCTAGAGTACCTATCACAATTGTAACAAGCTCAATTCGTTTACAAATATAGGATTTGTTCGTGACCCTCTATTAGCTGAATAATTGAAAGTCAAGTATTCTTAAATTTCCCATATTTACTGAGATTTATCGATAAATTAGGTTATAAAACAAATATGCAAAAACTAAACTTTATAAAGATGCATGGGCTAGGGAACGATTTTGTTATCATAGACAAAAGGTCTAACAATATCGCAATTACTGAAGATATTATTAAAAGACTCAGTGACAGAAGAACTGGAGCTGGATGTGATCAATTAATCACAATAAATAATACAAGTAATCAAAGTACTGATGCTGAAATTGAAATTTTTAATCCTGGTGGTGATAGAGCCGAAGCTTGTGGTAATGGAACACGCTGTGTGGCAAAAATACTATTTGATGAAGATTCAAATAAAGAGATTTTAAAAATTCAATCTGATGCAGGTATATTAGAATCAAAAAAAATAGATAACAATATAAGTGTCAACATGGGATCAATAAAAAATACTTGGGATAAAATTCCTTTAAGTAAAGAAGTCGATACAATGAATATACCAATTTCAATTGATGGATATAGTAATGGGGTTGCTGTTAATGTAGGTAATCCACATGTAGTTTTTTTTGGGAAATCGATCAAAGATACAGATCTTGAAAATATAGGTCCTAAAATAGAAAATCATGAGCTCTTTCCAAAAAAAACTAATGTTGAAATAGTTAAAGTTATTAATTCAAATTTAATTGAAATGAGAGTTTGGGAGCGTGGAGTTGGAATCACGTTAGCTTGTGGTAGTGGTGCCTGTGCGGCTGTATATGCGGCGTGGAAAAAAGGATTAATTGAAAATAACGCTGAAGTGAAACTTGAAAAAGGATCACTGCACATAAATATAGTTAATAATGAAACTATTATGACAGGACCTGCAGAAATAAGTTATCGAGGTAGTTTAGAAATATAATTTATGAAAAATAAAAACTACGTAATCAATCTAGGTTGTAGATTGAATATTTATGAAGGTGAAATTATTAAAAACCATCTTAAAACAAATAATTTAAATAATGTTACAGTCATAAATTCATGTGCAGTAACTGAAGAAGCTGAGAAAAAAGTTTCTTATGAAATTAGAAAGGCAAAAAAAAATTTTCCTAATAATAAAATAGTAGTTACAGGATGTGCGGCTCAAATCAATCCATTAAAATATAAAGATTTAAAAGAAGTAGACTCAGTAATTGGGAATACAGAAAAATTAGAAACTTTAACATGGAAAAATATTGATCAGTCTAAAAATTTTAAAGTAGGAAATATATTAGAAGAAAATAAAACAGTACCTAATTCAATTGAAAAATTTGAAGGAAAATCGAGAGCTTATATTGAAATACAACAAGGTTGTAACCATCGCTGTACTTTTTGTATTATTCCATTTGGCAGGGGCAATAATAGAAGTGTACCTGCTGGAGAGATAGTAAATAAAATAAAAAAAATTGTTAGCAATGGATATAATGAAGTAGTCTTAACAGGAGTAGATATAACTGATTATGGAAAAGATCTTCCAGCAAAACCGACTTTTTCTAACTTAATTAAAAGAATTCTAAAATTAGTACCTGAATTAAGGCAGCTGCGTTTGTCTTCAATTGACTGCGCTGAAATAGACGAAGATTTTTGGGATGTTTTAAAGGACGAAAGATTGATGCCTCATTTTCATATAAGTTTACAAGCTGGAAACAATTTAATTTTGAAAAGAATGAAAAGAAGACATTCAAGGGAAATGGCAATTAATTTTTGTAAGAAAGTTTTATCTATTAGGAAAGATGCAACATTTGGTGCTGATATAATTGCTGGTTTTCCAACAGAGACAGAAACAATGTTTCAAGATTCAATTAAACTAGTTGATGAGTGTAATTTAACTCATCTTCATATTTTTCCTTATTCACCAAGAGAAAACACTCCTGCATCTAGAATGCCTCAAGTTCAAAAAAATATTATCAAAGATAGAGCAAGAAGACTTAGAGAAAAAGGTATTGAAAAATTAAAACAACATTTAAAAAAAAATATTGGAAAGAAGGAACAAATTTTAATTGAAAGTAGAAAAGAAAATTTTTCACTTGGAAAAGATCAGCATTTTTTAAAAGTTAAACTTGAAGAAGAGTTTAAAGAGGGAAATATAATTTCCTGTATATACACAGGCGTAGAAAATGATACGTTATTAGCAAGAATAGCATGAGTTTGTTCTCAATATTTAAAGATAAGTTAAGTAAAACCTCAAATATACTTTCTTTTAATATTGTAGAGATTTTAAAAAACAAAAAAATAGATGATTTAACTTTAGAAGAATTAGAAAATGTTCTTATTTCATCTGATATTAGTTTGGATGTTGTAAATCAGCTAATAGATTCTATAAAAAAAATAAAAATTTCAAATAATGATGGAATTAAAAATGTACTAGAAATCTTAGCTCAAAATATAGAAAGTATATTAATTCCAAGAGAACATGTTCTGATAAATGAAAAAAATGATGAAAAAAAAATATTAATATTTGTTGGAGTAAATGGAAGTGGAAAGACAACCACTATTGGTAAAATTGCAAATAAAATTTTATCAAATAAAAAAATTCTGATTGCGGCTTGTGATACATTTAGAGCAGCAGCTGTTGAGCAGTTGGAAAATTGGGCAAAAAAAAATAATAATGGTTTTATCGCTGGAAAAAGTAATCAAGATCCAGCAAGCTTAGCGTATCAGGCAACTGAAAAATTTGGAAAAGAAAATTATGATTTTTTACTTATAGATACTGCAGGAAGATTATCAAATAATACTAACCTCATTAATCAGCTAATTAAATTGAAGAATGTTATCTCAAAAGTTAATTCCTCTTTTAATATTGAAACTGTGTTAGTTTTAGATGGCACGAATGGTTCGAACATGATTAAGCAAGTGGAAATCTTTGGCAATGAACTTAATGTATCAAGTCTTATAATAACTAAATTGGATGGAACAGCAAAAGGTGGAGCATTAATTTCAATTGCAAATAAATTTGAAATCCCTATAAGTTATGTTGGTCTTGGGGAAAGTATTGAGGACCTTGTTAGCTTTAATTCTCAAAACTTTGCTAGGTCTATTTTAAATCTAGAAGAACAAAAATGAAGTCAGTTTATAAATTATTAATTGATATAGGACCGCTTGCTGTATTCTTTATTTTTTATACAAGAAGTGGTCTTCAAGAAGCAATACTTCCTCTCATGATTGCAACTGTAATTTCAGTAATCATTTCATATATACTTGAGAAAAAAATACCAATTATGCCAACTCTTGGGGCTGCGATAGTATTAATATTTGGAGGTCTAACAATTTATTTTGACAATGAAATTTTTATTAAAATGAAACCAACAATAATAAATATGGTCTTCGCATTAATTTTATATGGAGGAGTGATTGTTAAAAAACCTCTTTTAAAGTATCTTTTAGGTGCTGCACTGAAGCTAGAAGAAGATGGATGGAGAATATTAACTCAAAGGTGGATAGCTTTTTTTGTTGCACTTGCTGTTTTAAATGAAATTGTTTGGAGAACACAAAGTACTGATGTTTGGGTAAATTTTAAAGTTTTTGGTATCTTGCCAATTACGTTTATTTTTACGATGACACAATTCCCTTTAATTAAAAAATATCAAATTGAAGATTAAGTTAAAAATTGTTTTCTCTTAATGCTATAAATCCTGGTGATTTATTTCCCTCAAGCCACTCTAAAAATGCACCTCCAGCTGTAGATAAATATTTAAATGCATCATTGGCTTTAGCTTTTTTTATTGCTGCAAGTGTATCTCCTCCTCCTGCTAGGGCATCTAATTGAGATTTACTTGAATAATTTTGTATAATATTTGCAACTGAAATTGTACTTTTATCAAATGGACTATACTCAAATGCGCCTAAAGGCCCATTCCATAAAATTGATTTAGATTTTAATATTTCATCTGAAATTAGTTTTGTTGTTTGTTCACCAACATCTAGTATCATTTGGTCATTTGGAATATTGTTGATTGAATAAGTCTTAACATTTACTCTATCTTCTATTGTTTTTGAGCACACAGCATCAATTGGTAAAAGTATTTTGCAATTTTTTGATTCTGCTTTTTTTTGTATTTTTTTTGATAGTTCAATAAAATCATTTTCTACCAGAGAAGAGCCAACGTTATAATTATTTGATAGCAAAAAAGTATTAGCCATTGCACCACCAATCACTAAAGAGTCAAAAATTTCAACTATATTTTCTAAAACTTTTATTTTTGTTGAAACCTTTGAGCCACCTATAATTGCTAAATTTGGTTTATTTGAATTTTCTAAAAATTTATCTAAATTTTCAATTTCTTTTGAAAAACTTAATCCTGCGTATGAAGGTAAGTATTTAGTAATACCTACTATAGATGCATGATTACGATGAGATGCAGAGAACGCGTCATTAATATATATGTCAAAACTAGAAGCTAATACTTTTGAAAAATTAAGATCATTTTTTTCTTCTTCAGCATTAAAACGAATATTTTCTAATAAACAAATTTCACCCATGTCCATTTCAGCAATTTTTGTCTCAATTATTTTTTTTTCACAGTTAGCTAAAAAATGAATTGTGTTTAAATTTAAAAATTTTTTTAATCCTGAACATAAAAACTCAATGGAATATTTTTTATTAACTTGACCTTTAGGTCGGCCAAAATGAGCAATTAAGAATATCTTATTTTTATTTTTAATTAGTTTTTCTAGTGTTGGTAAAATAGCATGAATTCTTGAATGATCTGTAATTGTCCCTTCCAAAACTGGTACGTTTAAATCAACTCGAACAATTAATTTTTTATTTTTACAGTCTAGATTTCTTAATTCTTTCATTTCTATTCACATGTATATAAAAAAAATGCTGGAAATCATTGATTTTTTTTAAAAATTTGCAGTTTTATCTTTTTTAATACATATATTTAGTATATTAAACCTTTTTTAAGCTACTAAATGTAGTAATGGAGTTTGATTATGCCTTGGGATGATAATAATGTAGCAAAACTTAGAGATTTATGGGACCAAGGTCTACCTACAGCTCAAATTGGAAAATTATTAGGTTTTACCAAAAACGCAGTGGTTGGAAAAGCTCATAGAATTGGACTCGAGAGAAGGCCATCACCTATAAGAAGAACAGCTGTTAAGCCTGATCGAAAAAAAGCTAGATCTCCAGTAATGCCAAAATTAAATTTTGAAAGCACCAAAGAACCAGAGATTGTCTCTAAAGAGCCTGCTGTTTTCCAACCGGTTGTTAAAAATATATTCACTGCAGCTCCAAAGAGAGGTTGTGAATGGCCTGAAGGTCATCCTGATGAAGCTGACTTTCGTTTTTGTGGCAAAGATAGATTTGAAGATAAGCCTTATTGTTTAGATCATTGTGCTGTTGCATATGTTGTTCCTGAAAAAGAAGAAAACGAAAAGACAGAATTAAATAATACGATTTAATAATAATAAAAATTCTAGAAATAAAAATTCTTCCTGTTATCTAATAAAATATGAAAGATGAGAGAATTAATTCTGTATTTATTCCTATTCTAATTGGAGGAAGTTTAATTCTTTTAATAAGTTTTGCAATTCGTTCAACATTTGGCCTATTTCAAATTCCTATTGCGTCTGATTTTTTATGGAACCGTTCAGAATTTTCTCTTGCCATTGCTATTCAAAATTTAGCTTGGGGGGTAGGCACTCCAATATTTAGTGCTTTTGCCGAAAAATATGGTGATAGAAAAGCAATAGCGCTAGGCTTAATTCTTTATGCAATTGGAATTTTCATAAGTAGTAATGCTACGACTCCAGAGGCGCATCAAACTTTAAACCTATTAATTGGTTTTGGTATAGCTGGTAGTGGTTTTGGTCCAATTTTAGCAGTAGTTGGAAGAGCCGCATCTCCAGAAAAAAGATCTTTAGCACTAGGTATTACAACTGCTGCAGGATCGGCTGGACAAGTGGTTGGCCCACCACTTGCTTCTATTCTATTATCATTTTTGCCTTGGTCTTCAGTGTTTGAAATCTTTTCAATTATATTATTAATAACATTGATACTTGTTCCAATTTTAAAAACAGAATTATCAAATACAAATATTAATAATGAAAATGAAAAAATTACTGATGCTGTATTTGTTGCATTAAAAGATCCAACATACTCAATGTTGTTCTTTGGTTTTTTTTCTTGCGGTTTTCAGTTAGCATTTATTACTGCACATTTTCCAGCATTTATTATTGAATCTAGTAGTCCAATTATAGAAGGAAGTTTAATAAGTTTGGTTTGTAGTTCTGTAGAAGGTTTAGGAGCATTATCTATGGCTCTTATAGGATTGTTTAATATAATTGGTTGTTTGATTGCTGGAGCCTTAGGAAAGGGACATTATAAGAAATATCTTTTATCTTTAATTTACACTGGAAGGACTATTGCGGCAATTTTATTTATCTTACTGCCTATTACACCAATATCTATTGCAATATTTTCAATAGTTATGGGTGCTTTATGGTTAGCAACAGTTCCTTTAACTTCAGGAATTATAGGCCATATTTATGGATTAAAATTTATGGGTACATTATATGGGATTGTATTTTTTTCTCATCAGCTAGGATCTTTTGTAGGTGTTTGGTTAGGTGGTCTATTTTATGATATCTATGGAAGTTATGATATTGTATGGTGGGTTGGTATAGGAGTAGGCGCCTTTTCTGCAATAATCCATTTACCAATTAGAGAAAAACCATTATCTAATACAAATATACAAACAGCGTAATTTTATGGATGAAAAAAAAATTATACGAAACTTAGTTATAGTAATTTTTTTCTTAGTTATTATTTATTCATTAGCTAGAGTTGGTGTTGGTTTAGATCTTAGCTTTGGACCTTATTTAAAAAAATAGAAAAACTAGTTACACCATTCTCCTTGTTTAAATATTGGCGTAGCAGCGCCATCCTTATCTAAACCCTCGACATCAATTTCACCTGAGCCAATCATCCAATCAATATGTATCATGCTTGAATTACCACCTCTTTGAGTAATCTCTTCTTTTGATAAGTCTTTTTTGGATTTGAAACATTTTGAGTAACACTGTCCTAAAGCAATATGAGAGGCAGCATTTTCATCAAAAAGAGTGTTATAAAAAGTTATTCCTAATTGCGAAATAGGTGAGCTATTCGGAACTAAGGCTACTTCACCAAGTCTTCTTGAGCCTTCATCTGAATCAAGAACTTTTAATAAAACATCTTGTCCTTTAGAGGATTTTGCATCAACAATTTTACCATCTTCAAAGCGAACATTGATATCTTCAATTAGGGTTCCTTGATAAGATAGAGGTTTGGTTGAACAGACTTCACCACTTACACGAGCAGCATGAGGAGTTGTGAACACTTCTTCAGATGGGATATTTGGATTACAAACAATACCATTCTGTGCCTCTGATGCACCTCCCATCCACTCATGGTCATCAGCAAGACCTACGGTTAAAGATGTTCCAGGGCCAGAGTATTTTAACGAATGAAAATTTTTAGCATTTAACCAATCTGTTTTATCTCTTAAATTTTTATTATGTTGGTCCCATTCACTTACAGGATCATCGTTACTAACTCTTGATGCATGAAATATTGCATCTCCTAATTTTTTAATTGCTTCACTATCATCAAGATCTGGGAAGACTCTTTTTGCCCATGCTTTTCCTGGCCAAGAAATTATATTCCAGTTAATCTTAAATTCAGTAATTCTTTCTCTAGCTGGTTTGTATGCAACAGCATTAGCTTTATTTGCGCGCGAAACTTTATCAGGATCAATTTCAGATAATAGCATTGGGTCATCACCAGCAATAGCCATTCTAGCCGTATTATTATCAAAAGCTTCACCCATCCCATTATAAAGCCAATTTGATGCAACATTGAAAGATTCATCATTGCCAAACTTAAATCGAGATAATGTAATATCAGAATCATTGAAAAGTGGAGTAACAAGTCCAGCTCCTTCTTTGTAAGCATATTCAGCTATTTTTCTAACTAAAGGTAAAGATTCTAAGGGTGCTGTTATTAAAAGGTTTTGACCTTTTTGAAGTGCAACTCCTCTTTTAATAGATAGATGTGCAAGTTTATCAATTTTTTTTGTATCTACATCATAAAACATTAATACTATAATTAGTTTTTAAATACTAAAAAGTCTAGAGATTTTAACTTTAAAATTTATCTCTAAAATCTTTCCACAAACACTTGTTTTTTTCCAGATATAAAAATATCAAATCTAAGCAAAAATAGTAAAATAAATTATGGATTATGATCTTTTAGATAAAATTAATTTTCCATCAGACTTAAGAGAATTTAAAAAGAAAGATCTAAAGCAAATCTCAGAAGAATTGAGAGCTAAAACAATTGAGACTGTTTCAAAAACTGGTGGTCATCTAGGTGCTGGACTTGGTGTTGTTGAATTAACCGTGGCAATCCACTATGTATTTAACACTCCACATGATAAATTAATCTGGGATGTAGGACATCAAGCTTATCCTCATAAAATCATCACAGGTAGAAAAAAAAATATCGAGACACTAAGAAAAAAAGATGGTGTGTATGGTTTTGTTAGAAGATCAGAAAGTGAATATGATCCATTTGGTACAGCCCATAGTTCAACAGCAGTTTCAGCAGGATTGGGAATTAAAGCGGCAAAAGATATAAATAAAGATAACTCAAAAGTTATATGTGTTGTTGGAGATGGTGCATTAAGTGCAGGTTTAGCTTTTGAAGGATTAAATAATGCAGGTGCACAAAAAAAAGGTTTAATTGTCATTTTAAACGATAACAAAATGTCAATAGACAAACCAGTTGGTGCTATGAGCACTTATCTAACTAGGTTACTATCATCTAAATCTTACTCAAGTTTAAGAAATATTGTTAAAAAAATATCTAAAACCTTACCATCAAATGTATCAAAGACTCTTTATAAAACAGAAGAATATTCTAAAGGACTTATCACTGGTGGAACTCTATTTGAGGAATTGGGTTTTTATTATCTTGGACCTATAGATGGGCATAATATAGATGATATGGTTTCAGTTCTAGAAAATATAAGAGATAACAAATTTGATAAACCAGTTTTTCTTCATTGTATAACCAAAAAAGGTAAAGGATATAGTCCTGCTGAAAAATCAGAGGATAAATTTCACGGAGTTGAAAAGTTTGATATTAACACTGGGAACTCAGTTAAAAAAACAAATTTAAAATCCTATTCAAATATTTTTGGTGAAACATTATCAAAACTTGCTGAAAATGATGAAAAAATTGTAGCAATAACAGCCGCTATGATGTCTGGAACAGGATTAAAATTATTCCAAAAAAATTTTGAAAAAAGATTTTTTGATGTTGGTATTGCAGAACAACATGCTGTTACAATGGCAGCTGGATTGGCGACAGAGGGTTTCAAACCTTTTGTTGCAATTTATTCAACTTTTTTACAAAGAGCTTACGATCAAATTGTACATGACGTGGCTATTCAAAAATTACCTGTTAGATTTGCTATTGATAGAGCAGGGTTAGTAGGATCAGATGGCCCTACCCATGCTGGTTCATTTGATATTACTTATTTAGCCACATTACCAAATTTTATAGTTATGGCACCTAGCAACCAAAGAGAGTTATCTAATATGATAGAGTTATCTTGCGAGATTAATGACAGACCATCTGCTTTTAGATTTCCAAGAGCAACAGGATCAGACGAACTATTTATTAATCAGCCTACAGATATCAGCATAGGTAAGGGATATATTCTTAGTGAAGGCAATGATGTTGCAATCTTAAATTTAGGAACAAGACTTGAAAAATGTATTGAAGCTAGTAAGTTTCTTAATCAAAATAATATTTATCCTACTATTGCAGATGCAAGATTTGCAAAACCATTAGACACACAATTAATAGATGACTTATTAAATAATCATAAGTATATTTTAACTATAGAAGAAGGGTCTATAGGTGGATTTTCATCTCACGTTTTACATTATATCCACAATATAAGATCAAAAAAGGATAATGTTGTGATAAAAAATTTAATTTTTCCAGATCGTTTTGTCGAACATATGACACCGGATGAACAATATCAAGATATTAAAATGGATACGGAATCAATAATCAGAAAAATTAATAATTTTTATGAAAATAAAATTATTGATATAAAGAATTTTAAATCAAAAGTTTAATTCTTAATAAAAGTTTAATTGAAATTTAAAAATGAAGAAAATTAAAATTTTACACAAAAGTTTTTCTAAACCGATAAGCTGTTTGACTGCATACTCTCCATCAATTGCAAATATTTTAGATGGAAAGATTGATTTAATACTAGTTGGAGACTCTATAGGTTCAACACTCTATGGGATGGATAATACTCAAGGTGTTACTATGGATATGATGAAAAATCATGGAGCAGCTGTAAATAAAACAATTAAGAAAAGTTTAAAAGTATTAGATATGCCATATAAAACATATGATAATAAAATTGATGCATATAAAAATGCTAAAATACTTTTAAATCACTGTAAGCCTGATTTATTAAAGATAGAAATTAATAAAAAAAAATTAGTTGTTTTAAAACACTTAGTAGATAAAAAAGTAAATGTTATTTCACATATAGGAGTAACACCACAAAGTTTTAAGAATTTTAATAAAATAAAAGTTTTAGGAAAAACTAATAAAGAAAAACAAAATTTATTAGAGTTAGCTAAAGAATCTGAAAAACTTGGAGCTAAAGCAGTATTGTTAGAATGTGTTACAACCGATACAGCTAAACTAATTACAGAAAATATTTCAATACCCACAATAGGTATTGGTGCTTCAAAATATTGTGACGGTCAAGTTTTAGTATTTGATGATTTAATAAATCTAACAACAGATGATAAAAAACCAAAATTTGTAAAAAATTATTTTAATTTTAATAGAGTTGCCAGTAATGTAGTTAAGAAATATAATCGAGAAGTTAAGCTTAAAAAATTTCCTAGAGCTAAATTTAGTTACAATTAATCTAGGTCTACAAAGCTATTATTATTATCTAAAAACTTTATTAAACCAGAATTAATTTGAAACCACAGACCAACTACATTCAATTTATTTTCATTAATTGATTTATCTATAAAATCATATTCACGTAAATTTTTAATTGATTGTTTTATATTTTCCTGCTCAAAAAAAGTTATTTTTTCAGATTCTGGAAGATCATTAGGGATGTTGTTGTAAGAATTTTGTAAACAACTTGTCCATTGATTTATGTATTCAAAATCATTTATATTTTTTTTATCTTTTAAAGTTTTGTAAGAATACTCAACTCCGCCACAATTTGAGTGGCCTAAAATAAATAAGTTAGGAATTTTCAGCACTTTTATAGCGTATTCTATAGCAGATAATGTTTGTATATTTTTATCCTTATCATTTTTAGAAGGCACAATATTAGCAATATTTCTATGAATAAAATAATCTCCAACATTTCCACCAAACATTGTATTCTCAAGAATCCTAGAATCACAACAAGTAATAATCATTGCAATTGGTTTTTGTGTAGTTTTAGAGGCTTGAACGTATACGTATTTGTAATCTTCAAAAGTATTCTTTTTCCAGAATTGATATCTTTCAATTAAAAATTTTGGTATTTGCATAATATTATTTTTTTCAAAACTATTTATATAGCAAAATTAAATGAAAAAGGAAATTAGTAGAAAATTCTGTGTAGCTCCAATGATGGGATACACAACTCCATATGCAAGAAAACTTTACAGAATTTTATCAAATAATAGTTTTCTATTTAGTGAAATGATAGCAACAAAATCACTGATTTACTCTAAGAGTAGAGAAAATATTATTGATAATGACTTTAATAACCCTGTTGCTCTTCAAGTAGGCGGTTCTGAAATTGATGATTTAACAAAAGCATCTCAAATAGCAGTTGATTACAATTATGATGAGATTAATTTAAATGTAGGTTGTCCAAGTAAAGCTGTGCAAAAGGGCAGTTTTGGTGCATGCCTTATGAAAGATAAACTACTTGTTAGAAATTGTATAGAAGCTTTACAAAATGATAAAATTGAAGCGACATTAAAATGTAGATTGGGATTGGGAAAAGAATTAAATTATGAGTTTTTTGAAGAATTTATCGATGAGATATCAAAAACTGGAATTAAAATTATTTATGTTCATGCAAGAAATGCAATATTAAATGGTATTAGTCCACAAGCAAATAGAACGATACCTCCTCTTAGTTATGATTTTGTAAAAAAAATTAAAAACAAATTTCCCAAAATAACATTCATTCTTAATGGAGGCATAAATACTCTTGAGAAGGCAGAGAGCTTACTAAAAGAATTTGACGGAGTAATGGTTGGAAGGTTGATTAAAAATAATCCCTTCATATTAAAAGATGTTGATAGGAAAATTTTTAAAGAGAAAGGTAGATTAATCGATGAAACAATAATTTATAATTATTTCGAATACATAAAGCCAAAGTTAAGTTTTGAATCAATATTTAGATTATTAAGTCCTCTTCTTCATATTTTTTTCTCTGTTCCTCATAGCAAAATATATAAATCTAAAATAAACGAATATATGAAAGATCAAAAAATTAATTTAATTGAAGATTTATTAATAAAATTTGTTAGCGAGAGAAATCTAACTTAAATTTTTAATAAGGTATATGATATGAAAAACTTAAAACTTCAACACCAGGATTTTTATCACCTAGGTTAGCATTTGAAATGTGGCTGAATGAAATTCCAATTCGATTTTTGTTTTTTAGTTCGTAACTCACTTCAAAGGAAGTTCTAAATTGCAAAGTATTACCTAATTTTTTTCCTGAACCATCATCATAAATTCCTGCTCCAAAACTAGGTGTAAAATAATATTTACTTTTATTTCCTTCAAATAATTCACCTAAATTATCTTCTAAATATATGCCAGTTAAAAAATAAGAAGCGGAGTCACTTGTATATTCAACTCCAAAAAAAGGTTTTAAAAAAAAAAAATTGTCTTCTTCTGGACCAATATCAAGTAATGAATTGTCACTTCTAAATTCGTACCTGAAATCAGTAGCTTGATTTTTTTCTGAACCATCTAACTTTATATCATAAACTCCAATGCCAAAAACATTCGTTCCACTACTATGTACAACTGTTGAAAATAAGAGGGATATAATAAGTAAAATAATTTTAGACATAAGTGTATCTTATAATTATTTGGTATGGCTATCAAATAAAAAATTCTTTATTTTGATTTGAAATTTCTAATAGAGATTTTTTAAGTTTATCTAGTGCTTTCGTTTCTATTTGTCTAACTCTCTCCTTGCTAATTTTTAACTTTTGACCTAGTTCGTCCAATGTTATACTCTTTTCTCTAAATTTTCTTAGACGAATAATGGTTTTTTCTCTTTCATTTAAAGTATCTATAGCTTTATTAATAAAATCCTTTTTAATATTTTTATCGTTAAAATCTTCAAAAGTTTCTTCAGGATTTTGTCTTTCATCAGCAAGTAAACTCATTAAGTCATTTTCTGTATCATGATCGACTTTTTGATTTAAATGAACATCTCCCCCAGTGAGCCTAGACTCCATGTTTTGAACATCAATAGATTTGACATTAAGCATATTTGAAACTTTGTTTATTTCATTTTGACCCATAAATTCTCTTGACACATCATTAATCTGTTGTTTGATTTTTTTTAGATTAAAAAAAAGTGCTTTTTGAGATGCTGTGGATCCGGTACGAACTACTGACCAGTTCTTTAGAATATAATCTTGTATTGATGCTCTAATCCACCATGAAGCGTATGTTGAAAGTCTAAAATCTTTAGAAGTATCAAACTTTTCAAGTGCGTGCATGATGCCAAGAACTCCCTCATGAATTAAATCATCAATCGGCAAACCATAGCTGGAATATTTTCTTGCGTAAGAAACAGCTAAACGAAGATATGAATTAAGAATTTTTTGAAGTGATCGAGGAGTTTTATTATCTCTCCAATCATTGATTAAGGCAAATTCCTCATCTTTTTCAAGAATTGATGCTTTTTTTGATAGTTCTATAAGATTGTTAGAAAAGAAAAAGTTTTTTGATACCATATTTAATTATACGTAAAATAATTAAATTGGATCAATTATTTTCAAATAAATCTAAAATTTCCCCATTTTCTGTAAATATTCCACATAAAACATTTTTATTAGATAAAGGCTGTTTAAATAAAGTACAAACTACATTGTTTTTTGAATTTTGAGATTGATTTAAATGTTCAGACTCATATCCTCTAACAATCCTCAAAAATGTATTATAAGGCTTTTGAATTGTTGAAAAGTTTTGAAAACCCCACCAAAAACAATCATTTTGAGCTGATAGAGGTCTAGTTATATCAACCCCCCTATTAACAAATAATATTTTTTTTGTATGAGAGTACGCAGCATGCTTTAAATTTAAAAAATACTCAGTATGTCCAGGGTTATCCTGTATGGATTTATTCAAGGTAGATGTCCATTTCGATATATTAATAGTTCCTGAAGAAGCTAAACTTTTAATCTCATTCTCTGAAAACCCGTATGATTCTATTGTTTTGTTGACTCCATGCTCAAACATCCATTCAAGAATTTCTATTGGATTAGGTGCTAGTTGTAGTTGCAATAATTTGCTAAACATCTCTTCTTGAGCACCTCTTAAAAATACAATTGACTCAGGTTTTAGTTTAAATTTAGACATTAGTTTAAATCTTAAATCAATAACACTGGATAAAGTCTCTTTTGATTCATCTCCTAGTCCAATTACGTTGCCGAGAAAAATTAATTTATCACTATTTGTAAAATGATTTAAAATATATTTTTTTATTGCACAAAATGATTTTAAATTTGAATGAATAGAGCCAATAGCCCATATCTTGCTTGTTTCTTTTAATTCTACAAAATTACTGGCTTTATCCAAAATATTATTTTTTATTTAGTATTTGTTCAATTTTTTCTGTGGATTGAAAATAATCTGTTTTTTCAACTGCGGCTACTTCTCGTGCTAAACGTTCTATTGCGACCTGAAACATTTGTCTCTCACTGTAGGACTGTTCTGCTTGACTACTTTTTCTAAATAAATCTCTAACTACTTCAGAAATTTTAATTGGATCACCAGAGAAAATTTTTGCTTCATATTCTTGTGCTCTTCTACTCCACATTATTCTTCTTATTTTTGGTTTCAACTTTAGTGTAGAATAAACTTCTTCTATAATTTTTTTTGAAGAAATTTTTCTTAATCCAACCTCGTTTTTTTTATCAAGTGGAACTCTGATCGTTAATTTGGATTGCTCCATTTTGACAACATAAAAACTTGTTTTAATATTGGATATTTCCATAGTTTCTATCTTTGTAATTTCACCTACACCATGCTTGGGATAAACTACGATTTCTCCTATTTTTAAATCTGAATTTTTTTTTGTTTTCATTTATCTCCCTGGTTTTTCACTAAAATACTTATTATATTTATCTTTAACATTTTGCCATTTTTCTGCATCTGGCGGGGGGTCTTTTTTTTCATTTATATTAGGCCAAATTTCAGAATATTTTCTATTAATTTCAGCCCATTTTTCTATTCCGTCCTCAGTGTCTGATAGAATTGCCTCAGCTGGACATTCTGGTTCACAAACACCACAGTCAATACATTCATCAGGATGAATTACGAGCATATTTTCACCTTCATAAAAACAATCCACTGGACACACATCTACGCAATCCATGTGTTTACATTTAATACACTTTTCATCGACTACATATGTCATAATATTATGAATTTTTATTTAGAGCCCTTTTTCTTGCATTTCCAGAGTTTACATCAGAAATATAAAGTAATCCAGCAAGCCTTCTAATAAGATTTGACTCAAAATCATGAATTTCTCCATCAGATAACACAATTTCCCATAAAGCTTCTATAAGAAGTAGTTTTTTATCACTGTCAAAATTTTTATTAATAAAAGATGTGTAGTAGTGAAGAGATTTAGAGTTGTTTTTATTTTTTATTGCCTCATCTAAAACAAAGTCAACTTCTTCTTCATTTTCGTCAAAAACATTAATCAAGCTAAATTTAATTTTTTTTATCTCACTTTCTCCTATTGTTCCATCAGTATATGCAGCTTCAATCATTAATCCGCAAAGTAATTCAAGATTTTTACTATCTTCTACATCATCATTAGATTTTTTATAATTTAAAATATTTTTTAATAAATTTATCAATTTTTTACCTTTTAAAATACTATTAAAGAAGTTTCTCTAAAACTGCAAAGGGAGAATCTGGATCTTTCTTTATAGTATTGTCATTATTTTTTTTGTTTTTATTTTTTCTATGATTTTTTTTTGTTTTCTTTTTCTTGTCACTTAAGAAAAATAATTTTTTTTTATCTGAAATAGTAACATAATCGTAACCGCAAAATTTCATAATATCTTTTAACTGTTCACTATTACAGCCAATTGGATTCATAAGGTCTGAAGATTCTAGAAAAGGACCTTTTTTAATTTTTTGTCTTGCAAGAAAAAATATTTTTTCAAATACATCTATTCTGAATGAAAAATTTTTAATATTAATATATCCAATTGAATTCCAATAATGATCAGGTATTTTTATTTCTGATGTAAAGGATACTCTACCATTTTGTGGAAGTGGTAGATAACTGTCAATTTCAATTTCATAAAAAATTTTCCATAAGATTGCACAAATTTCTATTGGTTTTTTCTTTAAAAGACTTGGTATAAAAAAATATTTTGCCCCTACCCTTATTCCTAATTTAGTAAGCTGCGACTTACTCTCTTGAGTAATTTTTTTGAGAGTAGCTTTGAATTTTTCTACTGGGTAATTTCCAAAATTTTCAATACAATTAAAGGCAATTGCTCTAATTTCAGAATTAATATCTTCATCTAAATTTTTATTTAAAGGATATAGGTTATGGTTTATTTCATTTTCCAACCATTTTTGTAGTTTAGCAGAAATCAACAATCTATTTTCTGAAGATAAATATTCAGAGTTCAAAGCCTCAGCTATAGGTCTATATATCGATTTACCTTTCTTTAATTTACCAACTCTCTCTTCTCCCCAATAAATAAAAGTTTCATCTTTAATTTTAGAATTACTGATGTCTCCAAACGAAATTGAATCAAGTGGTGCACTTAAAAAACTATCTACTTTTTCATTAATCATATTTCTTACTGTTTTTTTTATATTACTAATCGAAAAAAGAGATTGTGAAAATATTTTTTTACCCTCAATAAGGTCAAAACCTTTTATAACGCCATATTTTTTATTATCTAAAAAAATTTCGTTGTTATTTTTTCTAAGTATATCTTCGATATTTTGAAACTTCTTCTGACCTATAAAAAATTTTGAAGAAAAATCTATAAATTTTTTTGTAAGACTATTATGTAGTTGATCAGATAAGTCATTTTCTATCTGATGAGTTTTTTCTTTCCAATAGTATGTATTTTTTAACCAGTTATGATTATTAGATATGTATGTCCATGTTCGTATCTGAGAAATTTTAATTGAAAGCTCTGGTATACCTACACCGAAATTATCAAGTTTACCGACCCTCTTATTAATCCATTCTTCCGGTATGTTATATTCATTATTAATTAAAATAAGATATATATCTTTTAAAAGTAATAAATAATTATCATTAAAAAGCTTTTCAAAATCTGGAACCTGGCATACCTCCCACAATAACTTTAAATTTTTTTTTGATATAAGTAATTTCTTTACTTCATTATCATTAATTAAATTACGAAAGTTAACTTCATCTAAAGCATTCTTTTTATGTATAAAATAGTTATGAATGGGATATTTTTTTAATGATGATAATAATGCATCTACTGAATTAAAATCTAAATCACTATTTCTCCAATAAATTTTTTGAATATTATCAAAGTTGTGTGTTTCTATCTGCTGTATAATTAATGGATCTAAATTTCCTGCTTCTTTTGTATAACTAAAAGTTCCATCTTGTTTGTATCTACCTGCTCTACCTGCAATTTGACCTAGTTCATTTGGAGCAAGATTACGATTATATCTCCCATCAAATTTTTCTAGTGCAGAAAAACTTACATGATTGATATTAAGATTTAAGCCCATTCCAATAGCATCTGTTGCCACAAGATAATCTACATTTTTATTTTCATATACTTCTACTTGGGCATTTCTAGTTCTAGGACTTAATGAACCTAAAACTACAGCAGTTCCGCCTTTATGTGTTCTAATATTTTCGGCAATTTCATAAACTTTGTTAATATTAAATGCAATTATAGCTGATCTAGGTTCGAGTTTAGAAAAATTTTGTTTTCTCAAAAATGAAAGTTGGGAAAATCTTTTTTTTTTCTCTATTATGATATTTGGATAAATTTTTTTTAGTATATTTTCAATATTTAGTGATCCTAAGAAGATAGTTATGTAATTGCCCCTTTGATTTAAAATCCTATCAGTAAAGATATGTCCTCTTTCATAATCTGCTGCCAATTGAACTTCATCAATTATTATACAATCTACAGAAATATTTATAGGCATTGATTCAACAGTACAAAAAAAATATTTTGCTTCTTTTGGAAGAATTTTTTCTTCACCTGTTATTAATGCTACATTGTTAAGTCCAATTTTTTTTACTGCTTTATCATAGTTCTCTCTAGCTAGTAATCTTAGTGGAAAACCAAAAATACCTGAAGAATATGAGAAAAGTTTTTCGAAAGCTGTATAAGTTTTTCCGGTATTAGTAGGCCCAAGAATAGCTAACAAGTTTTCATCTTTATTAGACATTAAGATTAAGCAGCTTCTGATATTATTTCATTTAAAACGTAGTTTAAAATTCCTCCAGCTTTGTAGTATTCAAGTTCTTTTTTTGTATCAATTCTGCACTTTAATTTTATACTTTTAGGCTCAGCAGAATTAATTTTACAACTAAGTATAATTCCAGGTTTTAGTTCAGATAAGCCAGAGATAGAGACATGCTCGTGGCCTAAAATATTAAGATTTATTTTGTTTTCATTATTCATAAATTCAAGAGGTAATACACCCATGCCAATTAAATTAGATCTATGAATTCTTTCAAAACTCTCTGCAATTACCGCTCTTACACCTAAGAGTCTTGTACCTTTAGCTGCCCAGTCTCTAGACGATCCAGTACCATATTCTTTTCCAGCTATAATAACTGTATCAACATTATTATTAATATATTCTTGAGCCGCATCATATATTGGCATTTGTTTATTAGATAAAAAAGATTTTGTAAAACCTCCCTCTACATTATTTAAAATCTGGTTCTTTATTCTTATGTTTGCAAAGGTGCCTCTCATCATAATTTCATGATTACCACGTCTTGATCCATATGAGTTAAAATTCTTAGGATTAATTTGTCTTTCTGTTAAATAATAACCGGCCGGACTATCTTCTTTAATATTTCCAGCTGGTGAAATATGATCTGTGGTTACACTATCTCCTAATAATGCCAATATTCTTGCATCTTTAATATCCTTTAACTCAAATTTATTTTCAGTATTGAAAAAAGGTGGATGTTTAATGTAAGTACTAGTATCATTCCAATCATAGGTTGTTTCCTTCGAACTATTAATTGATAACCAGTTATCATCTCCTTCATATATTTCCTTATATCTTTCTTTAAACATTTCTGGTGTTAAACATAAACCAAGTGTTTCATTAATTTCTTTATTTGATGGCCATATATCTTTTAAGAATATGTTTTCTCCAGATTTTGATTTACCAAGAGAGTCAGTTGTAAGATTAATATTAATGTTGCCTGCAATAGCATACGCAACAACGAGAGGTGGTGAAGCAAGAAAGTTTGCTTTCACTTCTTGATGAACTCTACCTTCAAAATTTCTATTTCCAGATAAGACAGAGCAAACAGTTAAATTATTTGACCTAATTTCATTAGAAACCCATTCATCTAGAGGGCCAGAATTTCCTATACAAGTTGTGCACCCATAGCCAACGGTGTTAAAACCAAGGATATCAAGGTATTCTGTTAAACCAGCCTTATCAAGATAATCACTAACAACTTTACTGCCTGGAGCTAAACTAGTCTTAACCCAAGGTTTAACCTCTAAACCTAAATCTGCTGCCTTTTTAGCAACTAATCCTGCTGCAATCATTACATTTGGATTAGATGTATTTGTACAACTAGTTATTGCAGCTATTACAATATCTCCCGTATTTAATTTATCTTTATTTTTATTTAAATTGTTATCCATCTTACTAAATTCCGCCGGAACTTCTTTCAAAAGAATTTTATCCTGAGGTCTTTTTGGCCCAGCTAGAGAAGGTTCAATTGAGCCTAAATCTAAAATTATTTTATCTGAGAATTCTGGCGCATAGTTTTCATCCGCCCAAAGAGTTTGTTTTTTTGAATATTCTTCAACAATATTTAGATGTTCATTATCTTTACCAGTCAACTTTAGGTAATTAATTGTTTCTTCATCTGTAGGAAAAAATCCACAAGTTGCACCATACTCGGGTGCCATATTAGATATAGTTGCTCTATCAGCTAAAGATAAATTCGCTAAACCGCTTCCATAAAATTCTACAAATTTTCCTACTACACCTTTATCTCGTAAAATTTTTGTAATTGATAAGACTAAATCAGTTGCAGTAATTCCTTCCTTCAAAGATCCTTTAAGTTCAAAACCAATTACGTCTGGTATATTCATTGAAATTGCTTGGCCCAACATAGCTGCCTCAGCCTCAATACCTCCTACGCCCCAGCCTAGTACTGAAAGAGAATTAACCATTGTAGTATGACTATCAGTTCCAACCACAGAATCTGGAAATAAATATTTTTTTCTATCAATTTCTTTTAACCAAACTGTCTTAGCAATATTTTCTAAATTTACTTGATGACAAATACCAGCTCCAGGGGGCACTAAGTAAAAGTTATCAAATGAACTTTGACCCCACTTTAAAAATTCATATCTTTCTTTATTTCTTTCAAACTCCTTTTTAACATTTTCATTAAGGGAGTTACTATTTTTATAATTATCAACCATAACAGAATGGTCTATAACTAGGTCAACCCTAGAAAGAGGGTTTATCTTTTTTGGCTCAATTCCTTTTGATTTTAGTGCATTTCTCATCGCAGCTAAATCTGCAACAGCTGGTACCCCGGTAAAATCTTGCATAAGTACACGCGTTGGGAAAAAAGCTATCTCTGTTTTTTCATTTTTTTTATTTCTATCTTTTAATGTGGAAAATACATTAGAGATCATACTTTTAGAAATATTTTCACCATCCTCATTTCTAATTAAATTTTCTAGTATTACTTTTATTGAAATTGGAACTTTATAAAGATCAATATCAAATTGTTTTGCTACTACATTTAAATCAAAATATCGAAAATTTTGGTTATTTATAGTAATCAAATGTTCAGAATTAAAAGAATTCACGTTTTTCATGCTAATTTAAAAAGTAATTATAATAAATAGATAGTATGAAGATAATTTTTTGTATAGCAAAATGTTAAATTATTATCAGAATTCTGCCAAAAAATATGTAGATTGCAAAAAATTTTTTTTAAATTTATATTTAAATTTTAATTTTAGAATTTCTTACTCTTAGTTAATTTTAAAATATTGCTATATTGTTGACTTTAAGCGTAAGTTTTGGGAATAAATAGGCAGCCTTTTATAATTATCACTTAGGTGATGAGGGAGGGAGGTTCCTCCGGGGTAACAAAATACAAGGAGTATTTTATGGCTAAGAAGAAAAAGAAAGCTGCTCCAAAGAAGAAGAAAAAAGCAGCTCCAAAGAAAAAGAAAAAAGCAGCTCCTAAAAAGAAAAAGAAAAAAGCTGCTCCTAAGAAAAAGAAAAAAGCAGCTCCTAAAAAGAAAAAGAAAAAAGCTGCTAAAAAGAAGAAAAAGAGAAGATAGTAATACTTCAATTTTTCAAGAAAACTTTAAATTAAAGTTTTCTTTTTCTTATCTTTTTCAAAAATTAAAACGGGGTTATGCCCCGTTTTTTATTGTTTTAAATCAAAAAGTAATTAGATCTTAATAATGTTAATTGTTAAAGATTTATCTATAGAGAGATTAGATAAAAAAATTTTTGAAAATATTAATCTATCACTTCCACCCGGCAATATTACCATTTTAAAAGGTAAAAACGGTTCTGGTAAAACTACATTATTAAAAGCAATTCTTAATCTATTAGAGCCATCATTTGGATCAATATATTGGAAAGGAAAATTATTAAAAAAAAATTTATATGATTTTTATAATCATGTTACATACATTGGTGATACAACATCAAGCTTAAAAAAATTAACTATCACAGATAATATAAATATTTGGAAAAAATTTTTTATATCAAAAATTAATGATGCTCAAATTGAAACAGCATTAAAAACATTAAAATTAGACAATTATTTGAATAAGAAAGTTGGAACATTATCTTTTGGCGAAACTAAAAAATTAGAATTTTTAAGATTAATAATAGAAAACAAAAATGTTTGGATTTTAGATGAGCCCCTTTCTAATTTAGATGAAGATTCAATTGAGCTATTGAAACAAACTTTTGAAGATCATTGCTCTAAAGAAGGATCTATAATTTTTAGCTCACATCAAAATCCAGGAATTTATGTGACAGAAGAAATACAATTATAAAATAATGATTTTTTTAAATAAAATAATTTTCTTTTATTACAGAGAATACAAATTAAATATGAGTGGAGTTCAAGATATTTTAACAAATATCATTTTCTTTTTCATATCAATATTTATTTTTATTTTTTCTATTGGACCAGATAAGGAAACCATTTCTATCTTAGGTGTCGGTATATTGTGGACATTGTTACTATTAAGTTCAACTTTATCTCTAAGAAAATTTTATCAAGATGACTTTGAGAATGGTAATTTATTGATTATACATTTAAATGGGTTTAGCTTTGGTTTTATTGCTATTTTAAAGACTTTTTCACATTTTGTGTTTGTACAGGTACCTTTTTTATTATCAATACCGATTGCATGCATCTTACTAAACATTGCAAATGATAAACTTTTCTACTTATTTGTTAGTTTTGGCATAGGATCACTTATTCTGTCCTGTTTAGGTTCAATTTCATCATCAATGAACTTAATGAATCAACGAAACTTTCTGCTAGGTAGTGTAATAGTTATGATATTTAGTGTTCCAATAATTATTTTTTCAGTAAGCATTATTAATATGGAAGAAAGCTTTAATTCTCTCATAAATATATTATTTGGAATATTGTTAATAGTTTTTGCTATAAATCCCTGGGCGAGTGGGTTGTGTCTTAAACTTTCATTAGAAAATAATTAATATGAAGTTCTTAATTAATCCAAGTAAATTTAATGATGTGGCTGATTATATATTTAAGCCAGTACTAATCTTATCTATAATATTGTTTGGAATAGGATTATTGTTTTCTTTTTATCTATCACCAGATGATTATCAGCAAGGATCAACTGTAAGAATAATGTATGTACATGTTCCGAGTGCATGGTTAGGTTTACTAACTTATGCAATAATGACTCTTTATAGTATTTTGGCACTAGCTTTTAGAATACCTTTTGGTTTTATCTTTAATACGGCAGTAGCTCCAATAGGAGCAGTTTTTACTTTAATATGTATAATAAGTGGATCTTTATGGGGAAAGCCAATGTGGGGTACCTGGTGGGTGTGGGATGCTCGGTTAACTTCTGTTGCAATACTTTTTATTATTTATCTAATTATTATTTTTATGAATTTATCTTTTGAAAATAGAATTGTAAGAGAAAAGGTTGTTGCTATATTTATTCTTGTTGGATCAGTAAACCTACCAATTGTTAAATTTTCTGTTGATTGGTGGAATACACTACATCAACCAGCAACGATAAGTAAATTGTCAAAACCGAGTATTGATCCTTCAATGATGACGCCTTTAATTATTATGACATTTGCATTTATAATGATTGGAATAGCAATAGCCATTTTAAGAATAAAAACAGAGATAATTTCAAGAAAATCTTATTTAAGTTAATTTGTGACTTTTGGTCCATTGGATTAAGTATCATTCCTAAGTATTTTTGTTATTAGAAACTATGTATTTTTGGTATATTTTAGGATCTTATATCACAGCCTTTCTTTTAATTTTTTTGTTATTATTTTTTAGTTACTTAAAACTTAGAAGAATAAAAAATAAATGAGTCTACGATTTCAAAGATTGCTATTTATATTACTTACATTGGTAATTATACTAAGTGCAGTCCTACTTATTTTATATAATACAAGAGAAAATGTGTCGTATTTCTATACACCATCTGAAATTGATAAATCAGCTATCATAGTAAATAAAATAATAAGGATAGGCGGTTTTGTTGAAAATAATAGTTTTAATAAGATTTCTTCAAGTTCATTTAAATTTAATATTACTGATGAAAAAGCATCTATACTTGTAACCTTCGAAGGCATTCTTCCTGATTTATTTAGAGAAGGGCAAGGTGCAGTGATAGAGGGTGCTTTTGTTGATAAAAATATTTTTAATGCAACTAATGTTTTTGCAAAACATGATGAAAATTATATGCCAGCATCAATAAAAGAAGATCTGAAAGATACAGGTTATTGGAATAAAAAATATAAATGAGTTCATTAGTTGGTTTTTTAAGCTTAGTTTTTGCGATAGGTATTAATTTTTACTTATTTCTATCTAGATACATATTTAAATTTCATAAACAGAAATTTAATTTATTCATCCGCTTTTCATCCTTATTAACTTTGTTATCTTTTTTTTCATTAATGTATGCCTATGTGGTATCTGATTTCTCAAATTATAATGTCTTTCAAAACTCTCACTCAAATAAACCACTAATATATAAAATTTCAGGTACTTGGGGGAATCATGAAGGGTCGATGCTACTGTGGCTTTGTATATTATCTATCTTTAGCTTCTTTTTTTCTTTTACTAAAAATATAGAAGAAGACTTTCAAAAATTAACTCTGATTATTCAAGCTTTTCTTCATATTTTGTTTGGTCTATTTATAGTTTTTACCTCTAATCCTTTTCTTGTTAATTCAATATTAATCAACGAGGGTTTAGGTTTAAATCCTATTTTACAAGATCCTGGGTTGGCTGTTCATCCTCCAATTTTATATGCTGGTTATGTTGGTTATTCTATAGTTTTCAGTATTGCAATAGCTGGTTTATTTCAAAATACAGATGATGAATGGCTATATGTTGCAAAAAAATGGTCATTAATTAGTTGGACTTTTTTAACTGGTGGAATAGCTCTAGGTTCATATTGGGCATATTATGAATTAGGATGGGGTGGATGGTGGTTTTGGGATCCAGTTGAAAATATTTCACTGATGCCTTGGATTGCTGGACTTGCATTAGTTCATTCACTCATGATGGTAAGAGGTGAGCAAGCTATTAAAAAATGGATAGTTTTTTTATCAATTCTTTGCTTTTCATTAAGTGTTTTTGGAACATTTTTGGTAAGATCTGGAATCTTAACAAGCGTACATTCATTTGCAGCAGATGCATCCAGAGGCATATTTATATTACTAATTTTTTTTATTGTAACTGGATTTGGTTTTTTAGTTTTTTTGTTAAAAGAACCAAAAAAATCAAATGCTTTAAACTTGTTATTTATCAATAAAGTTTCAGCGCTTGTAATAAATAATATTTTAATGATTATAGCTACCTTAACTATTCTCTTAGGAACTATATACCCAATTATAATTGAAGTTTTGTATAATAAGAGAATATCGGTTGGAGGTCCTTATTTTAATTCAACAGTAATTCCTATAATGATCCCTGGTTTTTTATTAATGAGTATTGCACCAATTTTATCCTGGCAAACAAATAAGATAAATAATTCAAAAAAATATGTTCTAGCTTTTATTATCTTAAGTGTTTTAGTTATACTTCAATCATATTTTTTGGATTTTAATACATGGGGTTTTGTTGGGTTACTCTTAGGTTTTTGGATAATATTGGCTTCAATTATTGCTATATTTTCTTCGTATAAAATTAAAATTAACATTAAGTTTTTCAAAATAATTAATCCTCATGTAGCGCATATTGGTGTTGGTATTGCTATCATTGGTATCACTTGTTCTAGTGTTTTTCAAAATGAGCTAGATTTTAACCTTAATGAGGGAGATAAGTTTAATGTAAATGGAAAAACAGTTTTGTTTGAAAAAATAGAAACAACTAATGAGATTAATTTTCAATCTTTAAGAGGAAAATTTTTGTTTGATATTGAAAAAAATCAATCAAAAGAAATAGAGGCTGGAAAAAATTATTATCCAGTGTCAAAGATGATTACATCTGAAGCTGGTATTTTACATCAATGGAATAAGGATATATATTTTATCCTTGGTGATCAAAAAAATAATGAATGGTTTGTAAAAGTTTTAATTAATCCATTTGTTAGCTTTATATGGCTTGGAGTGATAATAATGATGTATTCAGGTTTAATAGCAGTTTCTAGAAGATGAACAGGGTATTTATTTTAACACCATTAATTGTACTTTTAATCATATGTATTTTTTCACTAGTTTATTTATTAAGTGGTAAAGATCCTAATAAACCACCGAGTGCACTCTTAAATAAAGATGTTCCTATTTTTGAAAGTAGTTCTTTGTATAATGCAAAGGATATAATCAAAACAAAAGATATAAAAAATAAGAAGACCTTAGTTAATTTTTTTGCTTCCTGGTGTAGTCCTTGTAAAATAGAGCATCCACTTTTTTTTGAAATACGTAAAAAATATCCTGAACTATATTTGTTGGGATTTAACCACAAAGATCCAACTTCTGATGCAAAAAAATATTTAAAGGATGATGGAAACCCATACGATTTTGTTGGTGTAGACTCTGATGGTTTAATTGCATTAGAATTTGGTGTTTTTGGTCTACCAGAAACATATTTAATTAATGAGGATGGGAAGATTATCTATAAATTTATGGGACCGATAACAATGGATATTTTAAAAAATGAAATTGAGCCTCTTCTATAAATTTTTAAATATTTTAATTTTAAGTTTTGTGTTTTTTACCTTAAAAATATTTGCAGTTGAAAATATTGATGAGAGAGTAAAAAAATTAACCTTAGAGTTGAGATGCATGACGTGTCAAAATCAAAGCATTTATGACTCAGATGCAGAATTCTCAAATGATATTAAAAAAATAGTTAAAAATAAGTTGAAAGCTGGAGAAAGTGAGCGAGATATTAAGAAATTTTTAGTTGAAAGATATGGTGAATACATTCTTTTTAGACCATTAATGAATTATAATAATATCTTTCTTTGGAGTTTTCCTTTTATATTACTAATAATTGGCTTATTTTTTGTATTAATTAAGAGCAAACGAAACAAGGTCTGAAACAATTTATTTTGTTTTTTTTTATTTAGCTTATATGGTTCCCATATAATTTAGAAATACTTCTTCAAGGAGGAAACGTGAAAAAAATTTTAATATACTTATTATCAATTGGTATTTTTGGAGTTGCTTCAATTGCAAACTCACAAACAATAAGAATTGGTACAGAAGGTGCATACCCACCATGGAATAATCTTAATTCAGCTGGTGAACTAGAAGGTGCTGAAATAGATTTTGGTAACGAAGCATGTAAGCGAATGGGGGTTACTTGTGAATGGGTAACTCAAGATTGGGATGGTATAATACCTGCCCTTCTTCAAGGTAAATACGACATTATTATTGCTGGAATGTCTATTACCGAAGAAAGAAAAGAAAAGGTTAATTTCACAACTGGATATATGACTGATGGTGCAAGATTTGCTGTTTTAAAAAATAGTGGTTTAGCAAATTTAAATATTGCAGGTATGGCTAAAGTTAATCTTAATAATGCAGGTGGAAAAGAACAGGCTGCAATAGGTCAATTAATTGCTGCAATGGATGGTAAAACTGTCTGTGTTCAATCTTCAACAATTCACCAAAATTTCTTAGAAAAACACATGTCAGGTGCTGTTGATGTTAAACTGTATCAAGCAGTTGACGATCACAATTTAGATTTAGCTGCTGGAAGATGTGATGCTGTTCTAGCTGATGTAGGATCAATTATTGATTTTATGGAATCTGATGGTGGTGTTGATGTTGCATTTACTGGCCCAACTTTTTCCGGCGGAGTTTTCGGTGATGGTGTTGGTGGAGCAGTTAGAAAAGAAGATACAGATATCTTAGAGATGTGGAATGCTGCAATTGCAGAAATGTCTAAAGATGGAACTACTGCTGAAATAACTAAAGAATGGTTTGGTAGAGATATCTCAATGTAACTCAAATTTTATTTTAATAAAAGCGGTCTTACAGACCGCTTTTTTTTTGATTAAATTACAGCCATAATGCATAGTAGATATTAAATAAAAACTTATAATGAACTCGCTTTTGTATTTAATTATTCAAGTTATAAACTTATTCCAGTTTGCTCTTATAATTTATATAATTCTAACTTGGCTTGTAAACTTTAATATAATTAATACTGGTAATCGATTTGTTTATAGCATCCTTGATGCCTTATATCGATTATGTGAGCCAAGTTTAAATTTTGTAAGAAGATACTTGCCTAGTTTTGGTGCAATAGATTTATCTCCGATAGTTGTTTATCTTGGTTTATGGTTTATAAAAAGTTTACTTATTGAATATTGGCCTAGATAAATATGCCACATATATTAGATGGAAAAAAAATAGCACAAAACTTAAAAGATCAATTAAAAATTGAAATTGAAAATATAAAAGTAAAATCTAATCGTGTTCCAGGATTGGCTGTGGTTCAAGTAGGAAATGTTGCTGCAAGTAGCGTCTATGTTAAAGCTAAAACTAAAGCTGCAAAGGAGGTAGGAATTAACGTTTATGATCATCATTTAGAAGAAACAGCTAAACAAGATGATTTAATTAATTTAATTAATCATTTAAATAATAATGAGGATGTTGATGGTATTCTTGTTCAGCTACCTTTGCCCAAAACAATAAATGAGGAAACTGTATTAAATAGTATAGCACCAGAAAAAGATGCTGATGGTTTTCATCCTTTAAATGTTGGAAAACTCTCAATTAGCCTTAAAAATGATGAAAATTTAATGATACCTTGTACTCCTTATGGTTGTCTACTACTTCTGAGAGAGCTTAATATAGAGTTAGCTGGTAAAAATGCCGTCGTAATTGGAAGATCTAATATTGTAGGAAAACCTATGGCTCAATTATTATTAAAAGAATCTTGTACTGTTACAACAGTACATTCTAAAACTCAGAATATTGAAGACATTTGCAAAAAAGCAGACATTCTAATTGTCGCTATAGGAAAACCTGAATTTGTTGACAAAAATTGGGTAAAAGAAGGGGCAATTATTATTGATGTTGGTATAAATAGAGTCAAAATAAATGACGAAAAATCAAAGCTAGTAGGCGATGTTTTATTTAGCGACGTAGAAAATAGAGTGAGTGCAATATCTCCAGTACCTGGAGGTGTAGGACCAATGACAATTGCATGTCTTTTAAGAAACACAACTATTTCATGCAAAAATAGATTAATTAATTAACTAATCTTATTAATATATTTCAAAAATACATCTACTGAGATTGCTTTTCTAGCTTCCTCACAATGACTACACAATTTTTTATACTCTCCACATGGAGATAAATTATGATCATAATATATATTCTCATGGAAATCATAACCAATTGCTTCAGGGGTTATCCAACCTCCAAAATATAAAACTGCTTTTTTATTTAAAGCTGCGGCTACGTGCCCAAATCCTCCTTCAGGACCAACGTAAAAATCTACTTCATTTAAAACAGCACATGCTAGACGAAAATCCATATCATTAGGAGAAAAGACCGATAAGTTTTTTTTACTTTCCTTGTGAACCGATTGAATTACTAAAAAATCTTTTGTTAGTACATCAATTAGTTTTTGCCAATTTTTTGCTCCCCAATCTTTATTTTGATGCTTGATACTAAATTGACGATCATGAATTTTTGTAGATGAAGTTTCTAAAAAAATAATTTTTTTATAATTCTTTTTATTTGAGCTTCTCCAAAATTTTATTGCTTCTAAAATTATTTTCTTTGCATCAACTTTTTCTTTCTTTGTAAAATAAATTTCTCCAGGATTAGGTTTAAATTTTTTCCAAACATATTTTGTATTAGTGCTTTTTTCATAATCAATATAAGGTCTATTGAAGGGATGGTAATCAATAATATGTGTGGGTTTACTTTTCTCAAGATTTCTACAATCAGATATATTTGGATTATTATCGTATACTATAGAATGATAGGCGCTTTGGTTTTTTGCTTCACCTATTACAATTTGTCTATCTGGAAATTGTTTTTTAACTTTTGATGCTAACTTTGTTATTAGTAAATCGTCACCGTAACCCATTTACTAACGATTGTTTTTTTTAAGTCTAACTGAATTTATTTTTATAAATCCTTCTGCATCTTTTTGATTGTAATCTCCAACCTCATCAAATGAAACAAGGGAATTATCATACAAACTATTATTAGATTTTCTTCCTAAAATAATTACGTTACCCTTAAATACCTTTAATTTAACTTCCCCATTTACTTTTTTTTGAGTTGAATCAATCAGTCTTTGCATTGCTATTCTTTCTGAGGAAAACCAAAATCCATTATAAATTGTTTCTGCATATTTAGGCATTATCTCATCTTTAAGATGAGCCTCTCCTTTATCTAATGTTATGCTTTCAATTGCTTTTCTTGCATTAATTAATATTGTTCCTCCAGGAGTTTCATAAATTCCTCTTGATTTCATTCCAACAAATCTATTTTCCACAAGGTCAACTCTTCCGACACCATGCTTGCCGGCTATAGAATTCAATTTTGCTAAAAGCTCGTGTGGCTTTAAATTATCATTATTTATTGAGACAGGATCGCCATTTTTAAATTCAATTATTAGTTTTTCTGCTTTATCTGGAGAATCTTCGATACTACTAGTTCTTGAAAAAACATACTCGGGTGGCTCAATCCAAGGATCCTCAAGAAGCTTACCTTCTGAGGAGGTATGTAAAAGATTTGCATCTGTACTGAATGGAGGTTCTCCCATCTTATCTTTCGGAACTGTGATCTGATTTTTTTCTGCATATTCAATTAGATCTTTTCTGCTTTGGAATTCCCAATCCCTCCAAGGTGCTATAACTTCAATTTTAGGATTATTTGCATAATAACCTAATTCAAACCTAACTTGATCGTTACCTTTGCCAGTAGCGCCATGAGCTACAGCATCAGCTCCAACGATTTTTGCAATTTCAATTTGTCTTTTTGCTATCAAGGGTCTTGCTATAGCTGTACCCAATAAATATGTTCCCTCATAAAGAGTATTAGCCCTGAACATTGGAAAAACATAATCCTTAACGAATTCTTCTTGTAAATCTTCAATGAATATTTCTTCTACACCTAAATTTTTTGCTTTAGCCTCAATTGGTGAAAGTTCATCTCCTTGACCTATATCAGCTGTAAATGTAACTACTGGGCATGCATATTTATTTTGAAGCCACTTAAGAATTACACTAGTATCTAATCCACCAGAATATGCTAAAACAATTTTTTTAGGCATTTAGCACTCTTCAGTTAATTTATTATAAGCTGCAGTAAATCCATTAAGTGTGTATGTGTCATTTGTTATAGTGCCTCTAGAAGATTCACCGCTAACTATAAGCTCAAGTCCTTTTTTCATTGCAAAAATAACTTTATTGTCTTCTTCTGTCCAAGCTGCAGTGGGCACATCTTCAGTTGTATAAAATTTGTATTCTCCATTATCAATATTTACAATTATATCAGATGGAATTTTATAATTATAACCTGCTTCTATCTGTACTACGGTTTCTGGGTTGCCAATGTTTTTATAAACCAAAACGTAGAAGTTTCCTCTCTTCTTATCACTGGGTAAATCTGTCTCTGTTGCTAAGCTGCCAATATAACAATACTCATCAGCTTCCTCAAAAGACCATTTACCAACTTCTAGCGCCATTAAAGTAGTGGGGAGTGCTACATATAGCGCTATTAAAAACTTAAGAATAATTTTCATCAATTTCTTCTTTTAGTATATCTTATGCAATTAGTTAAGAGTGTTTAGTCAATGTTAGAGCCTTTTTAAATTATGGAAAAATCAAACTTAAATGACTTGATGAAACGGATTCAAAAAGACCGCGACGAAATGGCTTTTTCACAAATTTTTGATTTTTTTGCCTCTAAAGTTAACGCCTATTTTATTCAAAATAGGATCAGGCTTGAAAGTGCTGAAGAGCTCACACAAGAGGTCTTAAGTACTGTTTGGGTAAAATCGCACCTATATGATTCATCAAAATCGGCGCTTTCAACATGGATATTTACTATTGCGAGAAATAAAAAAATAGACTTTTTAAGGAAAAATTCAAAAATAAACTTTAAAGAAGAAGATATAAGAGAATTTTTGTACCAAGATAGAGAAATTGACCTCAATGAAGAAAATGAGGCAAAAAAACAAATAGAAAGAATAAATAATGAGCTCGATGAACAGCAAAAAATAATGATAAAAATGAACTTTTTTGAAAACAAAAGTCATAAAAAAATTGCAGATGAGCTTGAAATTCCTTTAGGGACAGTTAAATCAAGAATAAGGCATATTTTAACGAAAATGCAGGAATTTTTAAGATGAACGGAACAGTAGTAAAAAATCAGCTAATATTCGATTTTGCTTCTGGAATATTAGGTCCAGCAAAGTCCCTATTTGCTTCAACATATTTAGAATTAAACTCAGATGCCTCTAAAATTGGTAATATATTTGAAAATATGTTGGGTGAAAACTTAATGGATAACGAAAATATTCATCCTAAAAATCTGAAATATACAGACTGCATGAATAATAAAAATATTAAATCTGATTCAAATCTTAAAGATCCAGTAACTAGCTTTTTTGGCAACCTAAATAATTTAAATTGGAAACAAGTTTATAAAGGTTTCAAAGAGTATACCGCATCTATCGATGATAAAGACGAATTGAAATTAATAAAAATGGACCCTGGAGTATCTGTGCCACTGCACTCACATGGTGGAAAAGAGTATATATTAGTCTTAGAAGGTAGTTTCTGCGATGAATATGGTAAGTACTCTAGAGGTGATATTCAGATAAATGACCAAAAAATAAAACATACGCCGATAGCATCAAAAGACACAGGCTGTGTATGCATGAGTATTACCGAAAAAGATGTAATATTCTTTGGTAAGTTTGGATCTTTCTTAAACTTATTTACATTTATCAAATCTTTTTTTAAGCAAAAATAAACTCATTATTGTATAACTTTATACGTGTCTAAGATTCACGTAGATTTTGTTAGAGGTAAAAAAGTTGAAAGCACCCATCAAGTTAAGGCTTTAGTAACAACTGTTGATGGTAAAGTTTTATTATCTACAAATAATGATAATGAATATTTTTTCCCTCGATCATCAATCAAAATATTTCAAGCAATTCCTTTTGCAATGTCTAATGCAATCAAAAATTATAAATTAAATAATAAACATATAGCTTTAGCTTGTGCTTCTCACAAAGGAGAAAAATTTCATATAAAAGAGTTAAAAAAATGGATTTCAAAAATAAACTTAAAAACAAAAAATTTACAATGTGGTATTCATGCACCATTAGATAAAAGCGCATCTGAAAAAATAATATATTCTAGAAAAAAATTTAACGAACTACATAACAATTGTGCAGGTAAACACTTAGGGATGTTAACAAGCTGTTTGGTCAATAATCAGAGCATTACAAACTATCTTGATTATAATCACGTGCATCAAAAAAATATTAGAAAAATTTTTAATAAATTTACAGAAAGCAAATTGTCAAAGAAAAATTTCTCACTAGATGGTTGTAGTGCGCCACAATACTCATTCAAAATTAAATCTATATCAAAAGCATTAAATAATTTGATTAAAAGTTATAAAAATAATTATGATTATAGTGATCAAGTAAGAACTTTAGTTAATTCAATTTTAGAAAATCCCGAATTTATTGGAGGAACTGTGAGTTTTGATACAAAAATAATAAAAGCTTCAAAAGGAAGAGTATTTTGTAAAAGTGGGGCTGAAGGTGTTTTTTTATTTGTTGATTTCCAAAACGAGATTAGTGGGGTAATTAAAATTACAGACGGAAATGAAAGAGCTATTCCAATTGCTATACTAAATATTTTTAAAAAATTTAAAGTTATGAGTAAAGTAGAATTAAAAAATTTGGAAAAAAAAGAAAAGTTTGAGTTAAAAAATCATGCAGGTAGAAATATTGGTTGTATCAGCCTTACAATGAAATAAGAAGTAAAAATAGGATAATCAAAATCGTTAAAGGTAGCCTGAGATAGTAAAATGCCTGTTTATTTGTTTCGTTTGCAAATAATATAATATAGTCAAAAAATAACTGAGTTAACAAAAGTAAAATTATTAAAATAAAAATTATTAAAATATTAATGTTAAGAAGGCTTAATATAATAATTATAACAGCAAATAAGCTAGGCAAAAAACCGTATATTACTATATGAGTGGGCGGATTATTTTTTAAATTCCAGTTTATTGATCCAATAAAAACAATTATAATTAGACTATAGTAAGTAACAAAATTAAGTAGGTCTTCTTCCTCAACTACTAAAAAATAGTATTTATCTAAAAAAGTTAAAACATATGGTATTAATCCGAAATATGAAATCAGAAACTGAAAATTAATTTTTTTGGACATTTTGTATGATTGAAAAAAGTATCATTATAGAAATTGAAAAACTTTTAGATAATAAAAAAATTATAGATAGCAAGTTATTATCAGACTCTTTTGGCATTAATTGCTTAAAAATTGTTAATGAAGATAATAAAAAATTTATTGTTAAGTACTACTATAAAAAAAAATATGAATTTAATGCAATAAAATCTGAAATTGATAACCTTATTTATTATAATAATAATAATTTCAATTTTTTCCCAAGAATTATTAGTTACAATGATTATCTCGTTATAATGTCATTTATTGACAATAATAATAATCAACCAAATAAAATTAATGATGATTTATTAGAGGCAATAATTTCTCTTCACTCTAAAAATAACATAAATTATGGTTTTGATTTTGATACTCAAATTGGTGGATTAAGACAAATAAATTCTTATTCAAAAAATTGGATAGAGTTCTACAGAGATAAAAGATTATATTTCATATTTAATTTAATTAATAAAAAACAACCAATGGATAGTGTTATTAATACTAAAATTGATTTATTGTTAAAAAATCTGAATAATTTTATTCCCAATAATCCAAAACCATCTTTATTACATGGTGACTTATGGGAAGGAAATATACTTTTTAAAAATAAAAAATTTTCAGGATTTATTGATCCAGGATCTTTTTTTGGTCATAATGAATTAGAAGTGTCTTACTTGAGATGGTTTGATCCACGTTTTATTGATAAAAATTTTTTAGATAGATACAATGATTATATAAATATTGATAAAAATTATTTAGAATATGAGCCAATTTATCAATTATATTATTCGTTATTAAATGTTTACTTATGGGATAGAAGCTTTGTTAAAAACGTTCGTAAGCTACTAGGTAAAATTAAAATATAAAAAACTAAACACAAGGATTTGGATCATAAAGATGAATATCTTCAATTTCTTTTAAGATATCATTTGATAATGTGACATCAATACTATCTATATTTTCTTTAAGCTGGTTCATGGTCGTAGCACCAATTATATTGCTTGTAACAAATGGACGATCATTTACAAAAGCGTTAGCAAATGTAGATGGTGCTATTTCGTATTTTTGAGCAAGTTCAAAATATTTTTCTATTGCTCTTTCTCCTCTTTCAGTATGGTGTCTAGAAAATCGTCTTGGCCAAAGAGTATACCTTGCTTTTTTGGGATTTTTTCCCCCAATATATTTTCCACTTAATCTTCCACCTGCTAATGGTGAGTAAGCGAGTAAACCACAATTCTCTCTTATTGATACTTCAGAGTTATGGATATCAAATACTCGGTTAACTAAACTATAAACATTCTGTATTGACATCATGCGTGGAAGATTTTTTTCTTTTGAAATTTGAAGGTATTTCATCACACCCCAAGGTGTTTCATTAGATAAACCGGCATATCTAATTTTTCCTGCTTTAACAAGTTGGTCTAAATTATATAAAACTTCTTCAACGGTAGTCCAATCATTATCACTAGCATCATATTCAAAATCTAAAATTCCAAATTTTGGAACCTTTCTTTCAGGCCAGTGTAATTGATATAGATCAATATAATCAGTCTTTAATCTTTTAAGGCTCTCATCTATTGCGGCATTCATATTTTTTTTATCAAAACCTAAACTTTTTGATCCTTCTCTAATCCACTCAAGGCCATCTGATTTTGAAGCTATTTTTGAAGCTAAAATAATTTTGTCTCTATTTTTTTTTTCATGAAACCAATTGCCAACTATTTCTTCTGTTTTGCCATAAGTTTCTTTTCTCGGCATGACAGCGTATAGCTCAGCTGTGTCAAAAAAATTGACACCTCTTTCAACTGCATAATCCATTTGATCAAAACCTTCTTGTTGACTATTTTGCTCACCAAAAGTCATTGTGCCTAAACAAATGACACTTACATCAATATCTGTATTACCTAATTTTCTATATTTCATTTTTTGTATACATAATTATTACACACAAGGATTTGGATCATAAAGATGAATATCTTCAATTTCTTTTAAGATATCATTTGATAATGTGACATCAATACTATCTATATTTTCTTTAAGCTGGTTCATGGTCGTAGCACCAATTATATTGCTTGTAACAAATGGACGATCATTTACAAAAGCGTTAGCAAATGTAGATGGTGCTATGCCATACTTATTAGCAAGATTAACATATTTTTCGATAGCATTTTCTCCTCTCATTGTATTGTGTCTATCAAAGCGATTAGCCCATAATGTAAATCTTGTATTAGGTGGATTTTTACCGCCAATATATTTTCCACTTAATCTTCCACCTGCTAATGGTGAGTAAGCGAGTAAACCACAATTCTCTCTTATTGATACTTCAGAGTTATGGATATCAAAAATTCTATTTACTAAACTATAAACATTTTGAATAGACATCATCCTGGGAAGATTTTTTTCTTCAGATAATTTCATATATTTCATCACACCCCAAGGTGTTTCATTAGAGACACCTATGTGTCTTACTTTTCCTTGCTTAATTAAATCTTGGAGACAAGATAACACTTCTTCTAACTCAACCCATGAATCTTCAGGATCATATTCAAAATCTAGTTTTCCAAACTTTGGTACTTTTCTCTCTGGTGCATGAAGTTGATATAAATCGATATAATCAGTTTTTAATCTTTTAAGACTGCCGTCAACAGCTTCATTAATATTTTTTTTATCAAAAATTAGATTTGGTCCCCCATCTCTAATCCAACTATTCCCTTCACTTTTTGCACAAATTTTTGTTGCTAAAATTACATCTTTTCGTCTATTGTTTTGAGAAAACCAATTACCAATTATTTCTTCTGTTTTACCATAAGTTTCCGCTCTAGTTGGTATAGAGTAAACCTCAGCAGTATCAAAAAAATTGACACCTCTTTCAAATGCATAATCCATTTGTTTAAAACCGTCTTCTTGGTTATTTTGTTCTCCCCAGGTCATTGTCCCTAAACAAATAACGCTTACTTCTAAATCTGTAGTCCCTAGTTTTCTATACTTCATACTATTTTTACAAAATGCCTTGAAATTGTCGGATTTATAGCGATATTAGTAATAATTAAAAGGAGAAATTATGGCTTTAGACTTTAATCAACGATCTTATACTAAATCAGTAGATCAGGCGGCAATTGATGAAGGCTTGAGAGCGTATATGCTTAAAGTCTACAATTACATGACAATTGGCTTGTTACTTACTGGATTTATTGCTTACTTTTTTGGTAAAGCATCCATAGTTACTAATGAAATGGGTCAAATCGTGGGTGTAACTCAAGTGGGTGCAATACTTTTTGGATCTCCACTAAAATGGATCGTTATGCTAGCTCCGCTAGGATTTGTTTTTTATTTGAGTGCTAGAATTAATAGGATGTCAGTATCCGCAGCTCAAATAACATTTTGGTTATTTGCAAGTATTATGGGACTATCTCTTGCTTCAGTATTTATTGAATTTACCCAAACTTCTATAGCAAGAGTATTTTTCATTACTGCAGGTACATTCGGTGCGATGAGCTTGTATGGATATACAACAAAAAGAGACTTAACAAAACTTGGCGGTTTCTTATTTATGGGACTCATTGGTATTATTATTGCGAGTGTTGTTAATATTTTTGTTGGTTCAACAGCATTACAATTTGCAATATCCGTTACTTCTAAATCTGTAGTCCCTAGTTTTCTATACTTCATACTATTTTTACAAAATGCCTTGAAATTGTCGGATTTATAGCGATATTAGTAATAATTAAAAGGAGAAATTATGGCTTTAGACTTTAATCAACGATCTTATACTAAATCAGTAGATCAGGCGGCAATTGATGAAGGCTTGAGAGCGTATATGCTTAAAGTCTACAATTACATGACAATTGGCTTGTTACTTACTGGATTTATTGCTTACTTTTTTGGTAAAGCATCCATAGTTACTAATGAAATGGGTCAAATCGTGGGTGTAACTCAAGTGGGTGCAATACTTTTTGGATCTCCACTAAAATGGATCGTTATGCTAGCTCCGCTAGGATTTGTTTTTTATTTGAGTGCTAGAATTAATAGGATGTCAGTATCCGCAGCTCAAATAACATTTTGGTTATTTGCAAGTATTATGGGACTATCTCTTGCTTCAGTATTTATTGAATTTACCCAAACTTCTATAGCAAGAGTATTTTTCATTACTGCAGGTACATTCGGTGCGATGAGCTTGTATGGATATACAACAAAAAGAGACTTAACAAAACTTGGCGGTTTCTTATTTATGGGACTCATTGGTATTATTATTGCGAGTGTTGTTAATATTTTTGTTGGTTCAACAGCATTACAATTTGCAATATCCGTTATTGGTGTTCTAGTATTTGTAGGATTAACAGCATACGATACTCAAAATATCAAAAATATGTATTACGGTGGTGATAGTGAAGAAATAGGATCAAAAAAAGCATTGATGGGTGCATTAAAACTGTATTTGGACTTCATTAATCTATTCATATTATTACTACAATTATTTGGTCAAAGAAGATAATTCTTTTAAAACCCAAATATCTTTTTATTATACCCAGTCTTTTAAAGACTGGGTTTTTTTATGTCTAACTTAGAAAATAAACTAAAAAAAATAGTTAATACATTTAACAACATAGATAAAAATCTTGCCTACGAAGATATTAAAAAACTATCAACAAAATATTATAAAAATATTAATGTTCTAAATGTGCTATCACAAATAGCTCAAAAAATGGGTGATCTAGATACGACAATAAATTCTTTAAAAAAAATTTTGTTAATTGATAAGAGTAATATCGTATGTATATCTAAAATTTATAAATTACTCTTAACCAAATCCCTATTAGATGAAGCATTAGCAAATATTAATTTAATTCTTAGAATAGATAAAGATCATTATGAGGCAATTCGTGATAAAGCTTATATCTATTTTTTAAAAAATAATTTTGATAAAGCAAAAAAATACATAGACAATATTTCAAAATTAGAAGAGAAAGATTTCTTTGCCTATAATATTAAAGGGTTGATATATTTTAAAAATAGTAAATTTCATGAAGCAAAAAATTATTTTGAGCAAGCAATTAAGATAAATAGTAAATATGTTGATAGTTATAATAATTTAGGCATTTGTTTACTTGAATTAGAGAAATTAGATGAAGCATATACAGTATTTAAAAATGCTCATGCGATTGAGTCTGATAATTTTAAAACAATAGTAAATTTAGGCAATGTTTTAAGTCTTCAAGATAAAGTTTTAGAAGCTATAAAAATTTACAATAAAGCATTGTATTTAGAACCAAATAATCAAGAAATTTTATCTAATATAGCAATATGTTATTGTAGAGAAAATAAAGAAAAAGAAGCTAAAATTTACTACGATAAGGCAATTAAAATTAATCCATACGATTATAAGCTAATGTATGCTTATTGTACTTTACAATTAAAATTAAATAATTTTTCAAGTTCTTGGAATTTATTTGACTCAAGATTATTGATTGAAAAAAATAGAGTCAAATTAAATAATTTTGAACTAGTTAAAAATAATCTGTTTGACAATTTAAAAATAAATTCAGAAAATAAATTACTAATTTTAAGAGAACAAGGAATTGGTGAAGAGATTTTATTTGGTTCTATATATAAAGATATGATTAACAATTTTAAAAATATTAAAATTGAAGCTGATAAAAGATTGGTATCAGTTTTTAGTCGATCGTTTCAAAATGATATTTTTGTTGAAGATGGATACTATTCAAACAATTCAAAGATATCTGAATTTGATAATGTAATATACGCTGGAAGTATGATGCAATTTTTTAGAAAAAGAAAAACTGACTTTAAGGATAGTAATTATCTATTAGCTAGAAATGATATTATTGCTGAGTACAAAAAAAAACTATCTAACTGCAAAGAAAAACTAAAAATAGGTATTTCATGGAAAAGTGTTATAAATATTTATGGAAGTTTAAAATCACTATCTATCAAAGATTTTGAACCATTATTCACCAGCGATAGACTAATTATAAATTTACAATATGGAAATATTGAGAATGATAAAAAATATTTATCTAGTAAGAATAAATATTTGAAAATATTTGATAATTTAGATTTATTCAATGATGTTGAATCTTGCATGGGTTTGCTAAAAAACTTAGATTTGTTTATAACAGTTAGCAACTCAACTGCTCATTTTGCAGGAGCTCTTGGAATACCTACAATATTAATATGTCCAAAAAAATCATCAACGTATTTCTATTGGAATACTAGTAGTGAATCATCAATATGGTATAAAAATATAAAAGTTTTAGGAATAGAAAGCTCAATAAGTGAAACCATTAAGGAAATAAATAATATTGTAGAAAAAAATAATGAATTTAGTTTCTCAAATTAATATTATTCTCAAAAGATTCGAAGAGGGTGATAAATTAAAAAGTTACAAAGAGCTTCAAAAAATTTTTAAAAAAAATAAAGATAATAATTTATTACGTTATAACTTAGCAGTTATTCAGCAAAATCTAAACTTTAATAAAGAAGCCAGAATTAATTATAATCATTTAATAAAAGTTGAAAAAAATCTAAAAGCAATGATTAATCTTTACAATATGGATATTGTAGAAGCAAATTATTATGAGGCACTAAATACAATTGAAAATATTCTAAAAATAAAGACAATTGAAAATGTAGAAAAAGACAAATCTTTTGTTCTATACAAATTGAATAGAATTGAAGAAGCAAAAAAAATTTGCATATTTTATCTTAAAAAAAATAATAAAGACTTAGTTTCTCTTAGTATAATAGGTCAGTGTCTATTTCATGAGGGTAATTATGATG